>NZ_LUNH01000046.1:0-29169 GCF_001628525.1 Aeromicrobium sp. REDSEA-S38_B2
CCGTCGACGCAGCTCCTGCTGAGGCGGTCCGTCCTGACGCAGCGACGCCGGCGAGCGGCGCGACCGGCCTGCGGCGGGCGCTGCAGGAGCGTGCCCAGGCCATGCTGGCGAGCGGTGCCACCGGTGTCGTGCACTGCGGACCCGACGGCTCGCCGCTCGCGTCCGGTGTGCGGGCGTTCGTGCAGACGTGGACGCCGCCGCCGCGACTCGTGGTCCTCGGCGCCGTCGACTTCGCGCGCGCCCTGGCTGGGGCTGGACGCTTCCTCGGCTACGACGTCACCGTCTGCGACGCCCGGCCCGCCTTCACGACCGCCGACCGGTTCCCTGACGCCCACCGCGTGGTCGTCGACTGGCCGCACCGCTACCTGGACGCCGAGGTGGCCGCCGGTCGGATCGACGCTCGGACGGTGGTGTGCGTGCTCACCCACGACGCCCGCTTCGACGTGCCGACGCTGACCCGCGCGCTGCGCCTCCCCGTCGCCTACGTCGGGGCGATGGGCTCGCGGCGCACCCACCGGGAGCGACTCGAGCAGCTGCGCGCCGCCGGCCTGACGAGCGAGGAGCTCGACCGGCTGCACTCGCCGCTCGGCCTCGACCTGGGCGCGCGCACGCCGGAGGAGACGGCCATCAGCATCCTCGCCGAGGTCGTCGCCGTCCGTTGTGGCGGCACCGGACGCGGGCTCGGCGACACCGACGGGCCGATCCACCGTCGGTCCGGCTCCGCCGGCGGTCGAGGCGTCGACGACGCCTACCTGAGCCGCACGTAGTGGTCGTCGTAGTGCTCGATGACGGTCTTGGTCCCAGGGACGATCACCGCGTACGCCCAGTACCCCGAGCGCGGCGTGCGGAGAGTGGTGCGCAGCGCTCCTCGTGAGTAGCGGACGCGACGCTCGTAGGTCTTCCCCGAGGGGTACAGGTAGTCACCCTTGGGGCGGAGGGCGATCCACTGCACGTAGGCGGTGCCAGTGGGTCGCGGTGTCCCCCCGAGCGTGATCCTCGCCGAGACGTCGAAGCTCCTGCTGCCCTTCACCTTCGCGCTCGCGCGCACGTGGGCCTTGGTGCGCACGATGGTGCTCGATCCGCGCGACGCCACGGTCACGGGCGCGACGCCCTCGTAGGAGCGGGGCGGCACGTGGGTGACCTGGACGCGCAGCTGGTGTCCCACGTCGGACGCGGTGGGGTGGTACGCCCGCCGGGTCGCGCCGGAGATCGTCGTCCAGCGACGTCCGTCGTAGCGCTGCCACTGGTAGCGCTGCGTGGCGGCGCTGACCGTGGAGTACCCAGGGTTGGCCGTCACCCTCGACCCGGCCAGGGGCCGGGGCGGGACGGTCGGGTTCTTCTGGACGACGAGCGGGGCGTCCAGGAGCCGGACGTCGACGGACGTCGTCGAGCCGCGCTCGGCCGAGACGGTCTGTGCGGAGTCGGCGTCGGAGGCGCCGCCGCTCCACGCCGTGCGGTGGACGACGAGCTGCTGCCCGTTGACGTAGGTCTTCCCGGGCGTGAAACGCAGCTTCGCAGCGCCACTGATGGCGGGCATCTCCCACCGGCCGAACCCGTCGGTCCGGGTGGTGCGGATGGGGTCGCCATCGGTGGCGTCGTCGGCGTAGAGCGCCACCTCGACCCAGCTCAGCGCCTCGCCGCGACGGTCGGTCACGCGCCCGGCGAAGGTCCCGCCGGCGGGCTCGACGGTCTGTGCCCCCAGCTCGACCGTGTCCCGGTTGACGCAGATGTTGGTGGCGTCCTCGACTCCCGTCCCCTGGAGCTTCGGCGCGCTCCAGTGGCGCCAGGCCCGCGGCAGGTAGGTGCGCGAGGCCGGCGAGCCGTCGGGAATCTCGTTGACCGTCGCGCGGTACAGGCCTTGGGGGACGGGGGCGGTGAAGGACCCGGCGCCGCGGCCCGATCCAGAGGTCCGGGTCGCCTCGAGGACCCAGGGTCCCTCGGGCGTGTCGGTGACCGAGCGGTAGAGGCGCACCTCCAGGCCCGAGACCCCGTCGTAGCTCCGATTGACCACCGTTCCCCGCACGGTCGACGTGACTCCGTCCTCGAACGCCGGCTCCAACGTGACGTCGGGGCCCTGGGTGTCGGCCGTGGGGGTCGCGCCGGTCGTCGGCAGGGTGAAGGGCGTGGCCGACGCGAAGTCGTCGCCACCCACCCAGCTGGGCATGTAGCCGTCAGCCCGCACGAGCACCTTCGTGGGCTCCTCGAAGCCGGTGACGTCGTAGCCGGTGGCGTCGTAGAAGGCGAAGCTGCCTGCCCGGGCCGGGTCGGCGTCGTCAGCGGCGTAGACCTCGCTGCGGCCGTGAGGGCGCGCATCCTGGCAGATCGACGTGATCTGACCCTTCAGCCTGCCCGTCCGGGAGGGCAGGTAGGTCGTCTCGAGCTCCTGGGACCAGGGGCCACCGCGGTAGTCGGGGCGGACGGAGAAGTAGGGTTCCCCGCCCGACCAGGAGTCCGACCGGTAGGTCGCGCTGCCGCGAAGCCTCGACTCGGCGGAGCCGTTCGGCTGGGCGTTGAAGGTCGCGCGGTAGAGGCCTTCCGCGAGCGTGACGCGGTAGCGTCCCGACGCGTCCGTGGTCGTCGTGGCGGCGGTCTCGAAGGGCCCGTCGGTCTGGCCGGTGGTCGAGCGCTCGATGCGGACCTCCACGCCGGGGGCGTCGGTCGATCCACCGACGAAGTCCGGCAGGCGCGGCTCGTCGGCTGCGGACGCGGCTGGCGCGAGGCCGAGGACGAGAGCGACCACGAGCAGGGCGAGGACGGACAGCCGTGTGTTCTTCACAGTTCCCCTGGATGTTTGAGCAAGACGTCTGAACTCTAGGGGTGGCGCACCCGGGGTGTCCGGGTTTCGCCCGGAATTCCTCCCCGACCTGCACCGAGCCCCGACGTGCTCCCTGCGGCACCAGCCGCCACGTCGATGGGGCTGCGTTCATCGGCGGGAAGTGCATGGACGCCGACGCGGCGGGTACGCCCGGGGTGTCGACGCCGACCCGACCGGAGGATGACATGCGCTGCACCCGAGCCCCGAGGGGACCAGGAGGGCGTCGTGCGTGCGCCTAGGCCGTGGGGCCACCGGGGCCCGGGGACCGTGGACGAGGAGCGACACCTGCGCGTGCCGGTACGCACCGCCTACGACCGGTGGACGCAGTACGAGAGCTTCCCGCGCTTCGCGCGCCACGTGCACCGGGTCGAGCAGGTCCGTCCGGCCGTGACGCGCTGGTTCGTCCGGCTCGGACCGCTGCGCCACGAGTTCCACGCCGAGGTGGTGGAGCAGCATCCCGACACCCTCGTCGCGTGGCACACGCTCGGGAGCCGCGTCGTCCACGAGGGCGAGGCGACGTTCCGTGCCACCGGTCCCGACACGTGCGTCGTCACCCTGACCCTCCGCGTGCCGTGCCCGCCCGTCGTGCCCCGACGAGCGGCCGAGGCCCTGCTGCGACCGATCGTCAGCGCCGAGCTGGACCGCTTCCGGACGTTCGTGGAGACCGTGGGCGACGTCGGCGAGGCCTGGCGCGGCACCATCCACCGCGGTCGGGTCGAGCACGTCGAGAAGGAGCCGCCGGCCCACCCGGGATGGGTGCACGGCTGAGCCCGAGCCGCCCGACCAGCACGTCGAGAGGAACACCATGGACGACGCACCGCACGACGACGAGACCACGGGCCTGACGGTCGACGAGCCCAGCGCCTGGGCAGCCGGCGTGCCGGCGGTCAGGCACGCGCTGGAGTACTCGCTGGAGCAGACCACCGTTCCCCGAACGGCCCGCACCCTGCTCACCATGAACCAGGTCGACGGCATCGACTGCCCGGGGTGCGCCTGGCCCGACCCGGAGGTCGGGCACCGTTCGCGCAACGAGTACTGCGAGAACGGCGCGAAGCACGTCAACGACGAGGCGACGCGGCGTCGGGTGACGTCCGAGTTCTTCCGCGCCCACCCGGTCGACGATCTCGCGTCCCGATCGGACCGGTGGCTCAACCAGCAGGGTCGCCTGACCGAGCCCATGGTCAAGCGACCGGGCACCGACCACTACGAGCCGATCGGCTGGAACGAGGCGTTCGCCCTCGTGGCCGACGAGCTGAGGTCGCTCGACTCGCCCGACCAGGCGTCCTTCTACACGTCGGGACGCGTGAGCAACGAGGCGGCGTTCCTCTTCCAGCTGTTCGCGCGGGCGTACGGGACGAACAACCTGCCCGACTGCAGCAACATGTGCCACGAGTCGAGCGGCTTCGCGCTGCACGAGACGCTCGGCACCGGCAAGGGCTCGGTGAGCCTGCTCGACCTCGAGAACGCCGACCTGATCTTCCTCGTCGGCCAGAACCCTGGGTCGAACCACCCGCGACAGCTGTCGGCGCTGGAGACCGCCAAGCTCAACGGCGCGCGGATCGTCGCCGTCAACCCGCTGCCCGAGGCGGGCCTGCGCCGGTTCAAGAACCCGCAGAAGCCGCGCGGCGTGGTGGGCCGGGGGACCGAGATCGCCGACCGGCTCCTGCAGGTGCGTCCCGGTGGCGACCTCGCGCTGTTCCAGGCGCTCAACCGGATGCTGCTGGAGGCCGAGGACAAGGCACCGGGCACGGTGCTGGACCGTGACTTCATCGAGTCGAGCACCGACGGCTTCGACGCGTTCGCCGAGCACGTGCGGGGCGTCGACCTGGCGGAGGTGCTCGAGGAGACCGGCCTGACGCTGGACGAGATCGGTGCCGTGCACGAGGACGTGCTGCAGAGCGACCGCGTCGTGGTCTGCTGGGCCATGGGGCTGACCCAGCAGCGGCACGCCGTCCCGACGATCCGCGAGATCGTGAACTTCCTGCTCCTGCGCGGCAACGTGGGTCGCCCGGGCACGGGCCCGTGCCCGGTCCGGGGGCACAGCAACGTGCAGGGCGACCGCACGATGGGCATCTGGGAGCAGATGCCCGACGCGTTCCTCGACTCCCTGCGCGACGAGTTCGGCTTCGAGCCGCCGCGCGAGCACGGTCGCGACGCCGTCGGGACGATCCGCGCGATGCGCGACGGCGAGGTGAGCGTCTTCTTCGGCCTGGCCGGCAACTTCGTGCGCGCGGCGCCCGACAGCGAGGCCACCGAGGCCGCCCTGCGCCGGTGCCGGTTGACCGTGCAGGTCTCGACCAAGCTCAACCGCTCCCACGCGGTGTGCGGGGAGACCGCGCTGATCCTGCCGGCGCTCGGCCGCACCGAGCTCGATGTCCAGGACAGCGGTCCCCAGTTCCTGACCGTCGAGGACTCGATGAGCCAGGTCCACACCACGAGAGGACGGCTCACGCCCGCGTCGCCGCACCTGCTGAGCGAGGTCGCCATCGTGTGCCGCCTCGCGCGGGCCACGCTCGACGGCTCCCAGGCGATCCCGTGGACCGACTTCGAGGCCGACTACGGGCACGTGCGCGACCGCATCTCCCGCATCGTCCCAGGCTTCCACGACTACGACCGGCGCGTGACGCGCCCGGGTGGCTTCACCCTGCCGAACCCGGTGAACGAGGGTGTCTTCCCGACGGAGACGGGCGCGGCACGGTTCACCACCAACCGCGGTCGCGCGACGCGCGCGCCCGCCGGCCACCTGGTGCTCCAGACCCTGCGCTCGCACGACCAGTGGAACACCGTCCCCTACACCGACGACGACCGCTACCGCGGCATCCACGGCAGCCGCCAGGTGGTGATGGTGAACCGCGACGACCTGCTCGACCTCGGCCTGTCCGACGGCGACACCGTCGACGTCGTGGGGGTCTGGGACGACGGCGTGGACCGTCGCGCGTCGGGGTTCACGGTGGTGGCCTACCCGACACCGCGCGGAGGAGCCGCGGCCTACTACCCCGAGACCAACGTGCTCGTCCCGCTCGACAGCGTCGCCGAGACGAGCAACCAGCCGACCTACAAGGACGTGGTGGTGCGGCTGGAGAAGGTGGGCTCGCGCCCGGACCGCGCGCCGGAGGGAGCCACGACCTGACCCGCGCCCGCGTGCCGTCTCGGCGGGCCGGACCCGCAGATCGTCGGTACGTTCGAGGCATGGCGACGACGACGCGCAGCACGCACGCAGCGGCCCGGACCGGCACCCAGGGACTCGCGTGGGCGGTGCTCGTCGCGTCGGTGCTCGAGGTGGTGGCGCCCGTCGTCACGATCAGTGGTCCGGGTGCGTCGCCCGCCCAGGGCTCGGGGCCGGAGCTGCTGATCACGCCCGTCGGCTGGGCGTTCTCGATCTGGGGCGTCATCTACACGTTGGCGATCGTCCAGGCCGTGGCCACGCTGGTCCGCGGCCCCGGTGCGGTGCCGCGACGTCTGCAGGTCGACTTCGTCGTCCTCTACCTGGGCGGGGCGCTGTGGATCCTGCTGGCCGCCCTCGACAGCAGCATCGCGACCGCGCTCGCGCTGCTCCTCATGCTGGTCGCTGCGGTCGACGCCGTGCTCACCGTGGGGCTGACGACGAGGGGCTCCTCGTCCGAGCCCGGCTGGTTCGCGGTGCTGACGCGCGCGGCGGTCGGCCTCTTCGCAGGCTGGGTCACTGCCGCGTTCTTCCTCAACCTCTCGACCGCGCTCGTCGACCTCGAGGTCGTGTCGGCGCAGTCCGTCGGCTGGCAGCTGGGCGTGCTCGCGGTGGCGGCGGTGACGCTGCTCGCGGTGCTGGTCCGCACGGGCGGGAACGTGGCGTACGCCGCTGCCGGGGCGTGGGCGATGCTCGGCATCGCGGTCACGGGCCGTGCCGACGGCACGACCTCGGTGCTCGCCGCCTCCGCCGTGGCTGGGGTCGCGATCGTCCTGACGGCAGCCGCGCTCCTCGCGCGGCGCCGCGCCTGACACCGGTCCGGCCCGACGCGGCGAGGCCGCCCGACCCCGAGGGGACGGACGGCCTCGACGTGCCTGCTGCGGTCAGCGGACCTTCGTGCCCGCGCTCGCGGCGGTGGCACTCGCGAACCCGGTCTTGCGAGCGGTGACCCGCACGGTCAGCGTCTTGGAGCGGTCGCTCCGCGTGGGCGTGTAGGTCGACGCCGTGGCGCCCTTGATGGCCGCGTCTCCGCGGTACCACTGGTAGCCGTAGGTCCAGCCCGTGCCAGCCCACGTGCCGCGGGCGGCCTTCAGCGTCCTGCCGACCGCAGGCGTGCCCGAGATCGTCGGCTTGGCCAGGTTGGACGCGCCGATCTTGACGTCGCGGGAGGCCGTGACGACATCGACGTAGCCCTCCTTGCGCCAGGTGTACCGGACGGTCAGGACCGTGCCGGCGTCGGCCGCGACGACCGTGTAGCCCGTCTCGGTGGCGCCGCTGATGGGCTTGCCGTTGCGGAGCCACTGGTAGGCGATGCCGTCCTGGCCGGGGGTGGCGTCACCGGCCGTGTCCGACGCCAGGCGCGAGCCGACGGCGGCCTTGCCCGTGACGGTCGGGGCGGGTGCACTGTCGAACGTGTCACCCTCGACCGGGCCGTAGTACTGGTCGGCCAGGGCGCTCGTGCCCGTGCCCTCGACCGTCACCAGGTTCGCCTGCGCGGGGTCCCAGGTCGTGCGACCTGCGGTGTCGTCGCCGTCGAAGTAGTAGCCCGAGGTCTCGTCGTTCGACTGAGGGTCGGCGACGCACGCCGACTCGTCGCCCTGGACGAGGACCTTGTACTGCCCGGCGCTGAGCCCGGAGATGGTGAAGGTGCCCGTCGAGGAGGACGACACTGCGGACCGCGTGGTCAGCGTGCCGTCGGCCGACACGGCCAGGACCGAGCAGCGCAGCGGCTCGCCCCGCGTGTCGAGCACACGGCCCGTGATCGTGGCACCGGTGCGCAGCGTCGCGTTGACCGACGGCGTCGTCTTGCCCGCCGTCACCTTGACCGCCGTGGCGCTCGCGCGTCCCTGCGTCTCCGGGACGTTCTTGAAGAACTGCCCGGTGGCGAGCGACGAACCGCTCGAGCGTGCGAACTGCACCTGGTAGGAGCCGGCGGCCAGACCCGGCACGGCGTACGTCCAGCTGGTGCCGGAGCCCCGCTTCGACGCGACCACGCTCGAGACGAGGTCACCGGACGCCGGGTCGATGACGTCGACGGTGCGCGCGACCCGGTCGCTGACGCCCTTCGGCAGCGTGATGGTGCCCGACACGGTGGCGCCGGCGGTGAGCTTCACGGTCGACAGGCGGGTGCGCGTGCCGTCCTTGACGGTGACCGGCGTGCCCGCGTCCAGCGAGGTCTTGCCGAGGTAGACCTGGGGCGCGTACGCCGGGTTGCCCGGGAAGACCTGCACGGCGTACGTGCCGGCCGGGACGTCGCCGATGACGTAGCCGCCGCGGCTGTCGGTCGACGACTCGTCGACCTGGGTCCAGGTGCCGGACTCCGCCTTCGCGTAGACGACGACGGTCGCGCCGGGAGCGGCCTTGCCGGTCGGCAGCTGCACGGCACCGGAGACCGAGCCGGGCTTGGTGAGGCTGAGGTCGATGCCGGTGACGACCTGGCTGGTCTCGACCGTGATCGGGGTGCCTTCGGTGCCTCCGCCGTAGTAGGTGTCGGGGTACTCGTTCGAGACGGCCTTCACGCGGTAGGTGCCGGCCACGAGGGGTCCGAAGCCGAACCGCCCCTCCGCGTCGAGGTAGCCACCGTCGACGTCGTCGACCTGCGACCACGTGCCGGTGGCCGGGTCGCGTCGCTCGATCGTCGTGAAGGAGTTGTCGGTGTCGACCGGGGCGCCGCTGGCCAGGGTCAGACGACCCTCGATGCGGCCCGCACGGGCCAGCTCGGCGTCGACGCCGGGGAGGGTGCCGCCGGCGGTGACCGTCACGTCCTGGCCGGCGTCGCGGGTGGCGGCGTCGTTCCAGTACTCCGTGTAGTGGTAGCCGTTGCCGTCGTAGAAGCGCAGCTTGTAGCTGCCGGGCTGCAGGACGAGGTCGTAGGCGTGGTCCTCCTCGAAGACCGGTGCGAAGCCGGCCGTTCCCCAGGTGCCCGTCGCCGGGTCGCGGTACTGGGCGATGACGGCGAGGTTGTCGTGGCGCAGGTCGGGCTGTCCCGTGACGGTGCCGGAGACGACCCCGCCCTCGGGGGAGGTGATGTCGACGGTGGTGGTGCGTCCGGCGGGGACCTTCACGGTCGTGGCGGACTCGACCGTGCGGGCGGCGGGGTGGAAGACGGGTGCGAGGTTCGTGAAGGTCGTCTCGCCCGTCTCCTCGTCGTAGCTCGACAGCGACTGCGGCGCGACGCCGATGCGGTACTGGGTGGCGTCCAGTCCCTCGTCGAAGCGGTAGACGCCGTTCTCGTCGCTGAAGACCTGCTGCGTCGAGCTCCACAGCGGGGTCTGGCCGGGCTCCGCGATGTTGACGTAGAGCTCGACCCCGGTGGACACCGGGTGGCCGTCGAAGGAGGTGATGGTGCCGGTGACGACCGTGGTGGCGGCCTGGGCGGGTGCGGTGCCGGCGAGGATGCCGAGCAGGAGGGCGGAGGCGGTGACGAGCGCGAGCACGGCGCGCTGCAGGGGGACGGGGCGTGGGATCACGGGGGACTTCCGATCGGTAGGACTCGGTGCACCCTAGGACCGCGTCCGACGCCACGTCCGGCGAATGAACAAGTTTCGCGCACCTTCTGCGAAGCGCTGCGCGGCGTGCCCCGGACGAGGCAGGATGGGTGCTTCCGCTCAGTGCCGGATCGGCAGCCGTCGTGTCACCAGAGCACCTGTCCGACGGGGTTCACCGGGCCGGGGGCGTCCGCACCGATCATCTCGAGCAGGTCGATCTCGATCGTGCGGCTGATCGCCGTCATCGGGACGTCGTGCACGTCGTCGGAGAACGGGTCCGCGAGGTCCTTGCCGACCTGGACCGCGAGCAGGAACATCATGCCGACCAGGCCCGAGCCGATCGGCGTCCACCACTGCAGGTCCTGGTAGACCGCGAACGGCAGGATGATGCAGAACGTGCGGGCGAAGAACGACGGCAGCAGCCGGTACTGCACGGGCAGCGGGGTCTTCTTGATCCGCTCCAGGCCGCCCTGCGCGTCGGTCAGGACGCTGAGCGTCGACTCGACCTGCACGCGGGCGAAGTCGTCGATCATGCCGCGACGACGCGCCTCGGCGAGGAGCCGACCCAGGTGGGTGAGCGTGGCCGTCGGGCCGCTGCTGGCGTTCTTGACCCGGACGGCGGCGTCACGCGAGAGGTAGCGGTCGATCTCCGGCGGGGGGTCCTGCTGGCGCAGCGACGTCCGCAGGCTGTGCACGTAGGCGATCTGGGCGCGCACCATGTCGGGGCCGAGCTCGCGCCGCGCGTTCGGCACGGTCGGGTCGAGCAGCGTGGTCGCCTCGCGTGCCACGTTCCGCGAGTGGTTGACGATGCTGCCCCAGAGGGTGCGCGCCTCCCACCACCGCGCGTAGCCCGCGTTGACCATGAAGCCGAGGAACAGGGCGATGGCCGTGCCGTAGAGCGTGTACTGGATCGTGATGCCCGGGAACTCGAACCAGTTCAGCTGGAACGCGACGGTCACCCCGACGTCCCAGGTGAGCAGCATGATCGTCGGCACGAGCAGCGGTCGCCAGACGGATGCTGACCTCGGGAGGCGCGAGGTGATCATGCGTCAAGCCTTGCGTGGACAGCGTCGGACCGCAGGTCAGAAGGGCGCGTCCGTCCCTGAGGAGCCGCCAAGAGTTCGTCGACGGCACGGGTCGCTCGCGTCGACGGCCCGGTGGTGGTCTCGGACGTCCCCTGGTACTGGTGGGAGGACGACGTCGACGAGAGGGAACACATGCTCGGCTGGTCCACCGATCCTCGCAGGCGGCATCCGTTCACCGTGCTGTACATGCGGCTGATGTGGCTGCGTCGTGACAAGCAGGCCTTCGAGGGCGCGCAGCGCACGCTGCGCACCGCCAGGAGACGTCAGCAGTCGGGCGACGCCCCGCCGACACGACGGGCCCGGTGGGTGCACCGGGTGGGACGCGCGCATCGGCACGGGATGACCGTGTGGTCGGTGCAGCCACGACGTCGTCGTCCCGTCGTCCGCGTGGTCTACCTGCACGGTGGCGGCTACGTGCACCCGCTGACGTCGGACTACTGGAGGCTGGTGTCGGCCCTGGCGCGGACGCCGGCCCTCGTGGAGGTCCCGGCCTACCCGCTGGCCCCGGACGCGACCGTCGACGACGTGCTGCCCGCGCTCGTCGCGCTGGCGGCCGACGACGTGGACCGGCTGCCGACGGTCGTCATGGGCGACTCGGCCGGCGGGGCGCTCGCGCTGGTCGTCGCACGTCGCCTCTGTGACGGCGACGGGCCCGAGCCACGTCGTGTCGTCTGCCTCTCGCCCTGGCTCGACGCGACCCTGTCGGAGCCCGAGGTGCGTGACCTGGAGGCGTCGGACCCGATGCTCGCCGAGTCCGGGCTGCGCGCGGCCGGGCGCTGGTGGGCCGGCCGACGCGACCCGGCCGACCCCGAGGTCAGCCCGCAGGCGACGAGGCTCGACGGGCTGCCGCCGGTCGACGTCCTCGTGGGCGACCGGGACATCCTGCGTCCGGCGGTCGAGACGCTCGCGGAACGGGCGCGGGACGCGGACGTCGACCTGCGCGTGCACGAGGTGACGAGCATGTTCCACGTGTGGATGACCCGAGCGATCCCCGAGGGGCGTCGGACACGACGCGCGCTCGTCGCGCTGCTGCGCACGACGGCGGCGAGCCCGCCGGGCTGAGTCGGTGGCCCGCCGCGGCGGGGGCGACGGCGCGCGACGTTCAGACCACGCGGAACACGACGGCCAGGCGTTGACGGACGCCCGGGACGTCGATGCCGGCGTCGCCGGAGCGCAGGAGCAAGCTCTCCAGCTCTGCAGGACGCACCACCGCGACGCCGCGGGTGGTCACGCCGTCGGCGGCCGGGCCGTCGCCGGCGACGCAGAGGACGGGATGCACCGGCACGTCGGCGCCCACGACGTCGCGCACCGCGGCGGCCTGCTTGAGCACCGTGTCGACGGGCCGCGAGACGGTGCGTCGGCCCACGACGAGGCGCTCGCTGCGGGGGCGCAGCCGGCCACCCTCGACGACGACGCGCAGGTCGCCCTCGAGGTCGGACTCGGCGACCACCCAGACGCCGCCGGGCGTGACGACGACGTGGTCGAGGGTCGTCGAGGACCCCGGCACCCGACGCCCGTGGAGCAGTCGGACGTCGTGGTCGCGCAGCTGGTCGAGGCGGTGCCGCAGGTCGGCGTGCGCTGTGGGAGAGACGGCCGGCGCGAGCTCGTCGTCACCGGTCCGACGGTGCCGCGCCGCGGCGGCCAGGGCGGCACCGCCCTCGCAGTCGACGCACCGGACCGAGCCGTGGTCGGGGTCGGCGACGGCGGTCGTGCGCGGTGCGAGCGCGCTGGAGCAGAGGCTGCACGTGCCAGGTCGGCGCAGGACGATGCGCCGCTCGCCCGTCGGCGTCTCGGACCGGTGGCGTCCGTACGCGGGTCGCTCCACCTCGTGCACCGTCACCGTCTGATCCCCTCGCTCTCCACGACCGTCGGTGGCTGAACCGTACGCGTTCCGGGGCTGTCCCGCAGGGATTGACGCGCCGCGGGTGGGGCAGGCGGAATAGTGGGGGAGGGCCGGTGCTTGAAGTAGATGAATTTTGAACTACTTTTGGTCGAGAGACGACAGCGGAAGGTGACCAGCATGACCACGCAGACCGACGACACCACGACGACCCCCGCCGTGCAGTTCGGGCTCGACACGTTCGGCGACATCCCCCTCGGACCCGACGGAGAGCTGCTGTCGCACGCGGACGCCATCCGCCAGGTCGTCGAGGAGGCCGTGCTCGCCGACCGGGTCGGCGTCGACGTCATGGCGCTCGGCGAGCACCACCGCGACGACTTCGCCATTTCCAGCCCCGAGACGGTGCTGGCCGGCATCGCCTCGCGCACGGAGCGGATCCGGCTGGCGTCGGGCGTGACCGTGCTGTCCTCCGACGACCCGGTGCGCGTGTTCCAGCGCTTCGCGACGCTCGACGCGCTGTCGAACGGTCGGGCGCAGGTGATCCTCGGCCGCGGCTCCTTCACCGAGTCGTTCCCGCTCTTCGGCTTCGACCTCGCCGACTACGACGTGCTCTTCGAGGAGAAGATCCAGCTGTTCACCGAGCTGCTGAAGGAGCAGCCGGTGACGTGGTCGGGCACCACCCGCGCGCCGCTCGAGGGCGCCGACGTCTTCCCGAAGACGGACTCCGGCCACCTCGACACCTGGGTCGGGGTCGGCGGCTCGCCGCAGTCGGTCGTCCGCGCCGCGCACTACGGCCTGCCGCTCATGATCGCCATCATCGGCGGGTCGCCCGACCGGTTCGCGCCCTACCTGGAGCTGTACGGCCGGGCCGCGGAGAAGTTCGGCACGACCGCGCACCCGGTCGGCATGCACTCGCCCGGGTTCGTCGCCGACACCGACGAGGCCGCCGCACGCATCGCCTGGCCGCACTTCAAGGCGTCGCGCGACCGCATCGGCCGTGACCGCGGCTGGCCGCCGGTCACGCCGCGTGACTACGAGCGCGAGATCGCGCACGGCTCGCTCTACCTCGGGTCGCCCGAGACGGTCGCCCAGAAGATGGCTGCGGCCATTCGCACGCTCGGCGTCGGTCGGTTCGACATGATCTACACGACCGGGTCGACGCCCGCCGCCGACCGTCTGCGGTCGGTCGAGCTGTACGGCACCGAGGTGATCCCGCGGGTACGCGAGCTGCTGGCGGCCGACGCGACGGTGCCGGCCGCGGCGGCGCAGGCATGACCACCGTCGGCATCCTCGGCGCGGGCAAGGTCGGCACCGTCCTGGCCCGCCTCGCCGTGGCGGCCGGCCACGAGGTGCTGGTGGCGGGCTCGGGCCCGGCGGAGGACATCGAGCTGACCGTCGACGTGCTCGCACCCGGTGCGACGTCGACCGTCGCCGACGACGCTGCCCGCCGCGCCGACGTCGTCGTGCTGGCACTGCCCCTCGGCAAGCACCGCACCGTCCCGGCGGAGGCGCTGGCTGGCAAGGTCGTCGTCGACGCGATGAACTACTGGTGGGAGGTCGACGGCGTCCGTGACGACCTGACCGATCCCCGCACGTCGACCAGCGAGGTCGTGCAGGCGTTCCTGCCCGAGGCGCGCGTCGTGAAGGCGTTCAACCACATGGGCTACCACGACCTCGAGGACGGTGCGCAGCCGTCGGGCTCGGCCGACCGGCGGGCGATCGCGGTCGCGGGCGACGACGGCGACGCCGTGGCCGCGGCGTCGCGGCTCGTCGACGAGCTCGGCTTCGACCCCGTGGTCGTGGGGCCCCTGGCCGACGGAGTGCGTCTGGAGCCGGGGACGGAGCCGTTCGGCGCGAACGTCGGCGCCGACGAGCTGCGCGCGATGGTGGCGCGCTTCCCCGAGTCCGAGCGCGGCCGAGAGGTGCTCGCCGCCCGCACCTAGCCGATCAGCTCGTCGGGCGCGATGATGCGGGGCCCGAGGTCGGTGGCGAAGAAGAGGGCCCGGCTCGAGAACGCCGCGGCCTGCAGGTGACGGTGCAGGGCGCGGCACCACCGCAGGTCGGCCGCCGTCATGACGGGTGAGCGACCGGGCCGGGCCTTCATGAGCGCCACCCCGCCTCCCGGCGCCAGCTCCTCGACGGTCTCCGCGAGCCGCTCGACGAGCAGGCCGAGCATCCCGTCGTCGGGCGCAGCAGCCTGGTGCTCGTCGTACAGGTGGATCACCGGACCCACGATCCGCGCCCGTCGGTCGAGCACGAGCACGAACAGCTGCGGCGCCGAGTACCCGAAGCCGCCGTCGACGAACCGCCACGCGGCGGTCAGGGCGGCCGTGGTCGAGAGCGAGCAGTCGAGAGGACTCATCCCCTCAGCCTCCCCACGCGACTCCGGGAGGCCCAGTGCTCGTCCACAGGGGGCGCCGACCTGCGGCTGCGTCGGTGCGGCTTCTCGTGGCCCTGCGGCTGCGTCGGTGCGGCTTGCTGCTCGGGTAGGGCTGCGCTGGCGCGGCTTCGACTCGTCCTGCGCTCCGAAAGGGCCTCGACCGGGCGGCTGGCGACGGCGCTGGTCTGGGGTCTCGGGCTGCGGGTCGGTGCTGGGGGTGGACGCACGATCCTGCGTGTGCGCCCCCTCAGCGGTGGATCTGCCACCTTCTGAGGCCTGTACAGGTGGCATATCCACCGCCGGCGGGGTCAGACGTGGCAGCGCTTCTCCCTTCTCGTGGACCGTGCCACGAGAAGGGAGAAGCGCTGCCCACCCCACCCCCAAGGGCAACCAAGATTCTCCCTTCGTGCGCTCGGGCCCAACGCTTCTGCGTTGGTGACGGGATCCCGTAGCAAACGCAGAAGCCTTGGCCTTCAGCCCACCAACGCAGATCCTTGCGTCCGACGCGAGCCACAGCCCGAGACCCCAGACCAGCGCACCGCCCAGCCGCCCGGTCGAGGCCCTTTCGGAGACCACCTCCAGCGCCAGCCGAGGCAGCGCACCAGCAGGTCCGGACCCCCTGCGCCAGCGCACCAGGAAGGTCACGACGACCGCAGCCGCAGGTCGACGAGGACCGCGCACCCAAGGAAAAACCACCACCGCCCCCACCCGAACGGGTGGGGGCGGTGTGGGGTTGGTCCGTCAGGCGGCGGCGGGGGTGGCCTCGGCGGGGGCCGGGGCGGCCTGGCGCGGCTTGCGGTCGGGGAGGGCGAAGCGGCAAATCTTCTTGGCGACGCTGAAGAGCTGCTTGTGCAGCGGGCCGGTGTTGTACTCGATGCCGTAGCGCTCGCAGATCTCCTGGACCTCGACGGAGATGGCCCGGTAGCGGCGGGCCGGGATGTCGGGGAACAGGTGGTGCTCGATCTGGTGCGACAGGTTGCCCGACATCAGGTGCAGCAGCTCGCCGCCGCTGATGTTCGCCGAGCCGAGCAGCTGGCGGTAGTACCAGTGGCCGCGCGACTCGTCCTCGCACTCCTCCTCGGTGAACGTCGCGACGCCCGCGGGGAAGTGGCCGCAGAAGATGATGTTGAACGCCCACACGTTGCGGACGAGGTTCGCGGCGGCGTTGCCGGCGAGGGTCAGCGGGAACAGGGGGCCGGTGAGGGCGGGGAAGACGACGTAGTCCTTCAGGGCCTGCTTCTTCACCTTCTTCATGATCGCGGAGTGCATGTGCGCGTTCTCCTCGATCTTGCGCTTGCCCTTCACGATGTTCTCGACCTCGAGGTCGTGCATGGCCACGCCCCACTCGAAGAAGACCATCAGCAGGAACGCGTACAGCGGGTTGCCCAGGTAGTAGGGGTGCCACTTCTGGTCGGCGTCCATGCGCAGGATGCCGTAGCCGATGTCGCGGTCCTTGCCGAGGATGTTGGTGAACGTGTGGTGGATGTAGTTGTGGCTGTACTTCCACTGCTCGCCCGGGCACACGTTGTCCCAGTCGTAGATGCGCGAGCTGAGGTTCGGGTCGCCCATCCAGTCGTACTGGCCGTGCATGACGTTGTGACCGATCTCCATGTTCTCGAGGATCTTGGAGAGGCTGAGCGCGGCGACGGCCAGCGGCCACGCCGGCGGCACGTAGAAGAGGGCGCGGCCGGCGACCTCAAGCTGCTGCTGGCGCTTGACGACGCCGCGGATGTACTTCACGTCCTCCTCGCCGAGGTCGGCGAGGATGCGCTGGCGCAGCGCGTCCATCTCGTTGCCGAACGCCTCGAGCTGCTCCGGCGTCAGGTTCGGCACCTTCGGGTCGGAGGCGCGGGTCTTGGTCTTCTTGGCGCGAGGGACGAACGGGATCGTGGTCATGTCGTGTCCTTCCGGGATGAGGAGGTCGTGAAGGTCGGTGGTCAGAGGTCGACGGCGCAGCTGCCGACGGGGGCCGAGACGCAGATGCGCACGTCCTCGTCGGGCAGCGAGGAGGTCTCGCCGGTGAGGATGTTGCGGACGGTGCCCTCGGTCTTGCGCGACGTGCACGAGAAGCAGATGCCCATGCGGCAGCCGAACTCCGGCGTCAGGCCCGCGGCCTCGGCCTGCTCGAGGATGCTCGAGCCGTCGTTGGAGGCCGTGGACCCGGCGAGGTTGAACGCGAGGGTGCCCTCGGCGTCGTCGTCCTTGGCGAACGCCGGCGGCTTGAAGAACTCGACGCGCAGCCGGGGGGAGTCGCCGTACGCCTCCTGCACGAGCTCGACCAGACCGGCGGGTCCGCACACCCAGGTGTCCATGTCGGTGTAGTCGCCGCCGACCATGAGTCGCAGCTCGTCGGCGTCGAACAGGTGCGGTCCGTAGCGCAGGTGCACGGTGATGCCGTTGTCGGCGGCCGCGATCTCGCGCAGCTCCTCGGCGAAGATCTGGTCCTCGGGGGAGCGGGCGTAGTGGACGAAGGTGATCTTGCGCTGGGCGTGACCGTCGTAGCCGTCGCGCAGGAACGTGCGGATGTGCGACATGACGGGGGTGATGCCGGACCCGCCGGAGATCATGACGAGGTGGTTGTTCGTGGGCGTCGCCGCGCTCTCGTGCACCGTGAAGGCGCCCTCGGCCTGGCTCAGGTGGAGGATCAGGCCGGGCTGGGCCTCGCGGACGAGGTACTTGGAGACGATGCCCTCCTCGTGCGCGCGCACCGTGATGGTGAACCGCTCGCCGGGCAGCGACGCGGCGGAGGAGATCGAGAAGCAGCGGGTGGTGCGACGGCCCGCGACCTCGAGCCCGACCTGCACGTACTGGCCGGACCGGTGTCCGCGCCACGTGCTCGTCGGCTCGAGGGTCAGGGTGGCGACGGGGTGCTCGCCGTCGGTCTCGCGGGTCACGTCGACGACGCGGGCGCGGACGTCGGTGGCGGCCCACATCGGGTTGATCTGGCGCAGGTAGTGGTCGACCCCGTGCGGGGAGGTGAGCGACGCGAGCAGGCGGGAGCCCAGCACGCGCTGGGCGAGCGGGGGGAGCGCGGCGGTGGAGGTCATCGGACGCTGTCCTTCACGGGTCGGGATGGATGGTGTCGGTGGACACCTGTCCACCAACTGTCGGTATGTGACATCCCGGATGTCAACGTCCAGAGGCTGTGACTGCGGGCACGTACGGTGTTTGTGCAGGTCAGGGCGTCGCGTTGGTGGTCACGTGTCCACCGGTGCGTATGATCTGGGTCATGGACGACCAGCCCGTCGCGCTCCCCACGCGCACCGAGCGCAAGGAGCGCACCCGTCGGGCCATCCTCGACGCCGCCCTGACGCTCACCGAGCAGAGCTCGTTGTCGGCCCTCTCGCTGCGTCACGTGGCTCGTGAGGTCGGCATCGCGCCGACCGCGTTCTACCGGCACTTCACGTCGGCGGAGGACCTCGGCCTGGCGCTCGTCGACGAGTCGTTCTCGAGCCTGCGGCGCACGCTGCGCGACGTGCGCGCCGCGCAGCCGTCGGTGGGCGGGGTCATCGGCCCGTCGGTCGAGGTCCTGGTCGACCGGGTCCGCGCCGATCCCGAGCACTTCGGCTTCATCAGCCGGGAGCGGGTCGGCGGTCTGCCGGGCGTGCGCGCGGCGATCCGCCACGAGCTCGACCTCTTCGAGGCCGAGATCGCGACCGACTTCGCCCGCCTGCCGGGTGCCGTCCACTGGTCCAACGACGACCTCCGCACGTCGGCGAACCTCATCGTCGTCGCCATGGTCGCGGCGGTCGAGCGGCTGCTGCAGGGCCCGGGCACGCCGGCGTTCGAGCGCGAGGTGGCGCGGACGACCGCCACGCAGCTGCGGATGCTGTCGATCGGCGCGATCCAGTGGCGCTCGCGTCCGCAGGACCGCGGTGGCAGTGGGCGGCTGCGGGCCGCCGACGACACCGCCACCAGCTGACGACCACGTCGCTCGCGGTCGGCGGTACCGATTCCGTGACGTTCGGGTGACATCGCGACGTTTTCCTCGCCATCGCACCCTGCTGACAGGCATGATCGGCAGGTGAGCCATCCGCTTGACCCGCTGACGTCCGACGAGTTCCGCGCGACCACGGCCCTGCTCCTCGCCGAGCACGGCGTGGGGGAGGGCTGGCGGTACTGCTCGATCGAGGGCCTCCAGCCCTCGAAGCAGGCGCTCGACGCATTCGCCGCCGACGGCACGGTGCCGCCACGGGTGGTCGAGGCGATCTGCCTCGAGCGCGCCACCAACCGCACCTTCCGCGCGCGCGTCGACCTCTCCGCGGACGCCGTCACCCACTTCGCGCACGTGCCCGGCGTGCAGGCGAACGTGACGGTCGACGAGTGGGAGGAGGCCGACGCCGTGCTGCGCGCGCACCCCCACGTCGTCGCCGCGCTGGCGGCGCGGGGCATCACCGACCTCTCGCTCGTGTTCATGGACACCTGGACCTACGGCGACGCCGTGATGCCCGAGGAGTGGCGGGACCGCCGCATCGGCTGGTCCGACACGTGGGTCCGCGCGGCCGAGGGTGCCAACCCCTACGCCGGACCGGTCAACGGCCTGCACTGCGTCATCGACCTCAACAGCATGGAGCTGCTGCGCGTGGAGGACACCCACAGCGTGCCGCGCCCCGACGTGATGGGCGAGTACGTGCCCCGGCACGTGCCCGACCGGCTCAAGGGTCATCGCCCGCCGCGCAAGCCGCTGGAGATCGTCCAGCCCGAGGGCATCGGGTTCGAGGTCGACGGGCACGAGCTGCGCTGGCAGAACTGGACCATGCGGGTGGGCTTCAACCACCGCGAGGGGATGACGCTGCACGCCGTCACCTACGACGACGCCGGTCGTACGCGCAAGGTCGCGCACCAGCTGAGCTTCGCCGAGATGGTCGTGCCCTACCGCGACCCCAGCATCGACCACTACCGGCGCACCGCCTTCGACATCGGCGAGTGGGGGCTCGGCTTCATGACGCAGTCGCTCGAGCTGGGCTGCGACTGCCTCGGCGAGATCCGCTACCTCGACGCCGTGCTGCACGACAGCTCGGGCGAGCCGTACACCATCGCGAACGCGATCTGCCTGCACGAGGAGGACAGTGCGGTTGGCTGGAAGCACGTCGACCACGGTGCTCACGGACCCAGCGCCGAGGTGCGCCGGCAGCGCCGGTTCGTCGTGTCGTTCCACGTCACGGTCGCCAACTACGAGTACATCACCTACTGGCGCTTCTACGAGGACGGCAACATCGAGTGCGAGGTGCGCGCCACCGGCATCATGGTCGTCACCCACGTCGAGGAGGGCCAGCCGCACCCGCACGGGACGCTCGTCGACGAGCGCACGTACGCCCCGTACCACCAGCACTTCCTGGTCGCGCGGCTCGACCTCGAGCCCGACGGCCGGACGAACACCGTCGTGCGCAGCGAGACGGTCGTCGACCCCATCGGCCCGGACAACCCGCTCGGTCTCGGCATCCGGCAGGTGAGCACGCCGATCGCGGTGGAGGGTCACGACGACTTCCGCTGGGAGAGCCAGCGCGCCTGGAAGGTGGTCAACGAGCAGTCGCTCAACGGGCTCGGCACGCCCGTCTCCTACAAGCTCGTGCCCGGCGGGGCGATCCCGTCGTTCTTCGATCCCGCCTCGCCGGTGCTGCAGCGTGCGCAGGTGATCGGCCACACCGTCTGGGTGACCCCGCACGACGCCGAGGAGCGCTGGCCCGCCGGGGAGTTCGTGAACCAGAGCAGGGTCGACCACGGCCTGCCGGAGTGGGTGCAGCAGGGACGGTCGACCGCCGACACCGACGTGGTGCTCTGGTACACGTTCGGCATCCACCACATCACGCGGCCCGAGGACTGGCCGGTGATGCCGGCCGACATCGTCTCGTTCTGGCTCAAGCCCGTCGGGTTCTTCGACCGCAACCCCTCGCTCGACGTCGAGCCCCAGCCGACGTCGGCCTGCCACACCGGGCCGGGCTCCTGCCACTGAGCCCGGCGCCCGGTGCGCAGGGTCAGTCGGAGGTCTCGGAGACCTCGTCGTCCATGTCGGTCGCGAAGACGCGGAACTCGTCGCGGCCGGTGTGCATCGACCAGAGGGTCTCCGCCAGGACCGTCGGGTCCTTCTGCGGGTGACCCTCCTCGATCGACCCGGGGATGACGAGCTGCGCGACGTGGATGTCCTCGTCGGCGAGCGTGTCGTGCAGCATCTGCGCGTAGGCGGACTGGGCTGCGAACGAGAGCGACGTGCCGGCGAACTTCGGCGCGGGGCGCACCGCCGTGCCGCCGTTGATGAACAGGACCGTGCCCTTGCCGACGAAGCGCATGTTCTGCAGCACGGCGTGGACCGCGGCGATCGGGCCGTAGACGGAGAACTCGATGGCGCCCTTGGTGTCGTCGACGGTGGTCTCCAGCAGCGGTCGCAGGAACGACTTCTGGGGGAGCGGGCTGTACTGCAGGACCTCGATCGGGCCCTGCGTCTCGTTGGCCTGCTCCAGCGTCCGGGCGAGCGAGTCGGGGTCGCGGACGTCCGTGGTCCAGCCACGGGCGTCGATGCCCTCGGCCTGGAGGTCGGCGGCGAGCGCGTCGACGCGCTCGGCGTTGCGAGCCAGCAGGGCGACGGCGAAGCCCTCCTTGCCGAAGCGGCGAGCGACTGCGGCTCCGAGTCCTCGGCCGGCTCCGACGATGGCGATGGTAGTCACGGGGGTCCTCCTAGGATCGGGTGGGATGCCCTCTCGACGCTAGTCGCGGTCCTTCGAACCGGCAGCGCGAACGGTCGGCGCTGGCGGCACCTCCGCGGTGGCTGTGCCGGGTCAGTGCGTGGCGGCGACCTTCGCGAACCCCTCGCGGTACGTGGGGTAGTCGGGCGTCCAGCCGGTGGAGCGCAGCAGGGCGTTCGAGATCCGTTTGCCGTGGCCGTGCGCCGGGTCGGCGGGAGGCAGGGGTCCCAGCCCGAGCCGCTCGGCCAGGAACGCGGCGACGTCGCCGCGCAGGGCCGGCTCGTCGTCGGTGCCGAGGTAGACGCGCGCCGGCTCCTCGACCTGGGTCAGCAGGTGCACCGCGGCCCGAGCCGCGTCGACGCGGTGGATCCGGTTCGTCCACCGGTGCGGGTCGCTCACCTCGCCAGCGCGCACCTCGTCGGCGAGGCGAGGCGTGCCCTCGTAGAGGCCGGACAGGCGCAGCACGCTGCCGGTCGGCACACGGTCGAGGAACGCCTGCTCGGCCTCCAGCAGCACGGCGGCGGGAGCGTCGGCGGGCGCCGGAGGCGTCTGCTCGGTGATCACGTCGTCGCCGTCGCCGTTCACGGCGGTCGAGGACACCAGCACGGCGCGTCGTGGGCGCGCGCCCTGTCGGTCGAGGGCGTCGAGCGCCCGCAGCATGCCGTCGACGTACGTGGCGCGGTAGGACTCCTCGCTGCGCGGTCGCGCCGTCAGCACGACGGCGAGCAGGTCGAGGTCGAGGTCCGGCAACGTCGGCTCCTCGCGCGACAGGTCGGCGGAGAGCCCGACGAGCGGGGCCGGCACCTGGTCGGCCTGCCTGCGGATGCCGACCACCCGGTGGCCGAGCGCGGCCAGGCGCAGGCCGACGTCGGCCCCCAGCCGACCGCAGCCGACGAGCAAGGTGTCCGGGGACGTCATGGTTCCTCCTAGAACGGGGGCCACGGCACGGCCGGCATGGGTCCGTGCGGAGCGGGGAAGGTGCCGGCGGACAGCAGGGCGTCGCACCGGTCGCCGAACGCCTGCACCTCCGCGGCCGTGACCAGGTCGGGCAGCACGCCGCCCAGACCGGTCGCGTCGTCGAGCGAGGCGCGCAGCCGACGCACGCCGTCGAGCTCGTCGTCGGTGAGCGGCTGGCCGAGCCAGCCCCACAGCACCGTCCGCAGCTTGTGCTCCGCGTGGAACGTCAGGCCGTGGTCGACGCCGTAGCGGTGGCCGTCGGCCATCTCCAGCACGTGCCCGCCCTTGCGGTCGGCGTTGTTGAGCACGACGTCGAGCACGGCCATCCGCCGCAACGCCGGCGTGTCCTCGTGCACGAGGGCGACCGGTCGGTCCCGCTCGTCGACTCCGTCGAACACGTGCAGCATGCCGTCGGGGACGCGGCGGGCGCGGACGATGGTCACGGCCTCCTGGTCGGGATCACTAGTCTGCCAGCGCTGCACCATGCCCGGACCGTGCGGCCCGTCGCGCAGCCAGGTGGGCGGGACGACGTCCCAGCCCGTGGCCCTCGACGCCTGGTACGCCGCGAGCTCGCGGTGCGCGAGCAGCCCGTCGGGGAAGTCCCACAGCGGCTGCTCGCCGGCGACCGGCTTGTAGACCACCTGCACGTCGCCGATCGTCGCCACGAACGTCGCGTTCGAGGCCGAGACGACCCGGCCCGTCAGCACCAGCTCGTCGTGCAGCAGCGCCGGCTCGACGTCGGCCGACAACGGGAGCTCGTTCACCGGAACTCGTCGGGCAGCTCGCAGACGTGGTCGTCGGGGGAGTCCATCGGCACCTCGCAGATCGGGCACGCCGGACGGCCTGCCGAGACCACCTCGCGGGTCCGCTGGGCGAACGCGCGGGCGCTGCCGACCGGGATGCGGACGACCAGAGCCTCCGGCGGGTCGACCTCGACCACGCCCTCGGCGTCGGCCTCCGCCTCCACGTCGAGCACCGGGAACGCCTCGATGACGATCTGCGCGGTCGAGGGGTCCCATCCCAGGCCCATCGCCCCGACGCGGAACTGCTCCTCCACCGGCTGGTCGAGCGGCTCGTGGTCGGCCAGGCCGTCCGGAGCGCTCGCCGGGATGCTGAACGGGTTGCCGTCCTCGGCCATCAGCTCGTCGAGCACCTCGTCGAGCCGGTCGGCGAGCACCGCCGACTGCTCCTTCTCGACCGCCACGCTCACGAGCTCACGACCGGCCCTCGCCTGCAGGTAGAACGTGCGTGCGCCGGGTGAGCCGACCGTGCCGACGACGAAACGGTCGGGCCAGTCGAATCCGTGGACGATGGTGGCCATGCCTCCACTCTAGGGTCCGTCGCCACGCACCGCCGCGCGGCGACGTCAGGAGCGGCCCGGGCCCGCCAGCTCCGCCGGTCCGTCGTCCAGGGCGTCCAGCGTCGCCGTCCCGTCCTCGGATCCGGCCTCCGGACCCCGGGGCCCGGCACCCCCGCCGGGCACCGCGTCGGTGGCCGTGGCGTCGGCGGCCGGGCGCAGCCAGCCGAGGTCGCCGGCGTGGGTGTTCTGGGCCAGCACGTAGGGACGGGCCTCGGTGTAGCGCACGATCGAGATCGACGCCGGGTCGACCTGGATGCGCTGGAAGAGGTCGAGGTGCATCCCGAGCGCGTCGGCCAGCACCGCCTTGATGATGTCGCCGTGGCTGACGGCCACCCAGACCGCGGACGCGCCGTGCTCGGCCTCCACCTCGGCGTCGATCCGCCGCACGGCCTCGACCGCGCGCGCCTGCATCGTCGTCATCGACTCACCACCGGGGAACACGGCGGCCGACGGCTGCGACTGCACGACCTTCCACAGCGGCTCCTGCGCCAGCTCCTTCAGCGGTCGTCCCTGCCAGGACCCGTAGTCACACTCGCTGACGGCCTCCTCGACCCGCAGCACGATCGAGGGGTCCTGGTGGGCCAGGACGGCTGCGCTCGTCTCGCGGCATCGCTCCATCGGGCTCGAGTACACGGCCGCCAGCGGCACGTCCGTGAGCCGCTCGCCCGCACGCGCGACCTGGTCGCGTCCGTGGTCGTCGAGCAGTACCCCGGGCGTCCGCCCGGCGAGCACACCGGAGGCGTTGGCGGTCGTGCGGCCGTGCCGCAGCAGGACGAGAGTGGCCATGTCCACGAGCCTAGGGCCGCCCCGCGCACCGCGCCGGGCGTGGTGCGTCGGGCCCGCTCACGGCACCGGCTCGGTTAATCGCTTGGCGACGACGCGCCGCGCCCCCTACGGTGGTCCCCGGTGCGCCACTCGGCCACCCCTCACCTCGCAGCAGGAGACCACCCGTGACCACGTATCGCAGCAGCCTCGAAGCGACCGGCCCCTGGGCCGCGCGCGCGCTGCACGCTGCCTTCGTGGTCTCGCAGCACGTCTCCCTCGAGGACCAGGACCCGCGAGGCCAGAAGCTGCCCGCGACGGAGCGACCCATGACCTAGGTGCACCCTGCACCGGCCGGGGCCGCTCCAGCGAGTCAGACGACTCGAGGGGGCGGCCCCTTCGCATGTCCGGACCCATCCCACCAGATCCGGACCCGACCCCGACCCGTGCCGCAGCAGGCACGACCCCAGCACGCACCGACGACCCACCCGGGAGGTGACCACCGATGGAGACGCAGAACGGCAGGACCCGCGCCAGGACCGTGGCGCGCACCGAGAGCACGGTCGCGTCGGTCCTGACCACGCACGGCGTGGTCGCGGCCTTCGCCCACCCGACGCCGCGCGCCCTCGCGGACGACTGGGCGTGCGCGGGCCAGGACCCCGAGCTGTTCTTCCCGAGCGACGACGGCCAGCTGCTCGCCGCCCAGGCGGTCTGCGGGACGTGCACCTTCCGGGACACCTGCCTCGCCCTCGCGACCGCGAGGTCCGAGAGCGGTGTCTGGGGCGGGGTGCTGCTCGCCGACGGCACCCCGCTGGCCTCGGTCCCCACCAGGGGCAGGCCGAGGGGGAGCCGCTCGCGGCCGACGCCCCAGACCGCTGCCTGACGGCGTCCGCACCACGCCGTCGGGCAGCCCCCTCTCCGTAGCTCAGCTGGACAGAGCCCCCGGTCGCGAGCCGGGAGGTCGGAGGTTCGAGCCCTCCCGGGGAGACCCGGCACACCCGCCACCACCCCCACATCGACACCCACCGCCCGAGGAGGCGACCCACCATGACCACCACGACCATCCCGCCCGACGCCACGGCGTTCCCGACGCGCCTGCCCGGTGCCGTCGCCGACACGCTGATGTGGGCCGACCCGGCCGACGTCGAGGACGCTGCCCTCGCGCAGCTGCGCACCATCTCGCGCCTGCCGTGGGTCCACGGCCTGCGCGTCATGCCCGACGTGCACCTCGGCAAGGGCGCGACCGTCGGCTCCGTCGTCGCCATGCGCGACGCCGTGTCGCCGGCCGCCGTCGGGGTCGACATCGGCTGCGGCATGACGGCGGTCCGCACCGACCTGACCACCGAGGACCTCCCGGAGGACCTGCGGGGCCTGCGCCACGAGATCGAGCGCGCCGTCCCGGTGGGCTTCCACGCGCACGACGTCGCCCCCGACGTCGACCGGCTCGGTCTCGGCGGGGCCGGGGCCGGCTGGGACACGTTCTGGGCCGGGTTCGGCGACCTGCACGAGACGGTCCGCGACCGCGAGTCGAAGGCCATGAAGCAGATGGGCTCCCTCGGCGGCGGCAACCACTTCATCGAGGTGACGTCGGACGACGGCGGACGGGTGTGGCTCATGCTGCACTCAGGGTCGCGCAACATCGGCAAGGAGCTGGCGGAGCGGCACATCGCGGCCGCGAAGGGCCTGGACCACAACCTGGACCTGCCCGACCGCGACCTCGCCGTCTTCCTCGCCGGCACCGCACCGATGCAGGCGTACCTGCGCGACCTGTACTGGGCGCAGGACTACGCCGCGCGCAACCGTGCGGTCATGATGGCGCTCGTCCGCGAGGTCGTCACGACGTACTTCGGGGCCCGCGGTCGCGACGTGGCGTACGACCGCGCGATCTCCTGCCACCACAACTACGTGGCGCAGGAGCGGTACGACGACGTCGACCTGGTGGTCACCCAGCAAGGGCGCCATCCGCGCGGGTACGGGCGACTACGGCCTGATCCCGGGATCGATGGGCACCGGTTCGTACGTCGTGCGGGGGCTCGGCAACGAGCAGTCCTACTGCTCGGCGTCGCACGGTGCGGGACGCCGGATGTCGCGCACCCGGGCCCGCAAGACGTTCACGGCGGACGACCTGGTCGCCCAGACCGCGGGCGTCGAGTGCCGCAAGGACCTCGGCGTGGTCGACGAGATCCCGGCGGCGTACAAGGACCTCGAGTCCGTCATCGCGGCGCAGACCGACCTCGTGTCGGTCGAGGCGCGGCTCACCACCCTGCTCTGCGTCAAGGGCTGACGGCGGTGGGCTGACGGACGGGGGAGAGGTGGGGCCGGTCGGCGCAGGACCGACCGGCCCCGGTGTCGCAGCGGTGCAGAGTGATCTAGCCGCCCACGGCCCGGCACCCCCGCCGGACCAGGCCATCTGCCGCCCACGGCCCGGCACCCCCGCCGGGCCGGGCCCGGCTCACCAGGTGTCGACGGTGCGACCCGAGCCGACGAGCCGGCCGTCGCGGTCGGCGGCCTCCACCAGGCGGGCGAGCAGATCACGGGTCTCGGCCGGGTCGACGACGTCGTCGATCTCGCCGTGCCGCGCGACGTTCAGCGCCGACGCGTGCGCCTGCGCCAGCGCGGTCAGCTCGCGCACCATGCGCTCGCGCTCCTCCTCGTCGGCGAGCGCCTCGAGCTCCTTGCGCATCGACAGCCGCACGGCGCCCTCCAGACCCATCGCGCCGAGGTGCGCACCGGGCCACGCCACCGTCATCAAGGGCTCGTGCAGACTGCCGCCGAGCATCGCCTGCGCGCCGAGTCCGTAGGCCCGCCGCAGCACGACGCCGATCATCGGTACCTGCAGCGAGGCGCCCGCCACCAGCAGCCGCGCGCAGTGCCGCACCATCGCGGTGCGCTCGGCCTCGGGGCCGACCATCATGCCCGGGGTGTCCACGAACGAGACCACGGGGAAGCCGTGCGCGTCGCAGAGCTGCAGGAACCGGGCCGCCTTGTCACCCGCGTCGGCCGTGATCGCGCCGGCCACGTGGCGGGAGTCGTTCGCGAGCACGCCGACCGTCCGTCCCTCCAGCCGGGCCAGGGCCGTCACCAGCTCCGGCGCGAACGTGGGGCGCAGCGGCAGCACGGTGTCCTCGTCGAACACCGTCTCCAGCACCGGCAGCGGGTCGTACGCGCGACGCTCGCCGGCCGGGACCACGTCCCGCAGCACCGACTGGTCGCCGGCGGTCCAGTCGTCGCGTCGGCCGAGGAAGTAGCCGATCAGCTTCCGCGCCACCTGCGGCGCCTCGTCGTCCTCGGCCACTACGTCGACCACGCCGTTGGCGGTCATCACGTCGATCGGGCCGACGTCCGCGGCCTCGACGTCGCCCAAGCCTCCGCCGGCGATCATCGCCGGCCCGCCCATGCCGAGCGACGCCCGCGACGTGGCCACCACGAGGTCGGCCGTGCCGGCCACGACCGCGTTGCCGGCGAAGCAGTTGTCGTCCACGACGGCCACCCGCGGGACCCGCCCCGACAGGCGCGCCCACGCCGCGAACGTCGGTACGTCGAGCGCCGACGCCAGCGGGATGTCGGTGTCGCCGGGGCGTCCTCCGCCGCCCGCGGCGAAGAACACCGTCGGCAGGCCGAGACGGGCCACGACGTCGAGCAACCGGTCGGTCTTGGCGTGCCCGCGCATGCCCTGCGTGCCGGCCATCACGAGGTAGTCGTAGGACAGGACGGCGCAGGCGTGACCGTCGATCGTCGCGAGCCCGCCGACGATGCCGTCGGCCACCGTGCGGTCGAGCAGGTCGTCGTCGCTGCGCCGGTCGGTCTGCGCCGCGGTCACGAACCGGCCGTACTCGACCAGGCTGCCCGGGTCGACCAGCGCGGCGACGTTCTCGCGTGCCGTGCGGCCCCCGCGGCGGTGCAAGCGCGCCACGGCCTCGGGGCGGGCGGTGTCCTCGGTGAGCGCGCGTCGGGCGAGGAGCTCGAGCAGGTCGGGTCGGATGTCCACCCGGTGATCCTGCCGCACGACGGGCCAGGCCGTGGGGACCAGCCTGTGCTGTCCAGCCTGTACGGGCCGGCGGCAGCCCTACCGGGTCGTGCCGTGCCGGGAGAGGTGGTCGTGGAGCCCCCGCAGCACCGCGGCGTCCTCCGCGCTGGTGCGGACGGGGTCGGCCACCCAGTCGACGAGCGGGGCGCTGCTGCGCGACGCGCCCGAGCGGACGTCGGCGGCGGCTGCGGCCAGGAGTCGGCCGACCGGTGTCGTGGGCGGTGCGTCCACGCGCTCGGCGACGAGGGTCTCGGCGCGCTCGAGCGCGACGTCGGGCACGTGCGGTCGGCGACGGGCCGCGAGGGCGGCCACCGCGTGCGGCAGGGCGCCGGTCGGCAGGTCGCTCGACATCAGCTCCTCGGCCATGGTGTCGAGGTGCAGCTCCATCAGCCAGGTCGGCATCCCGCGGGTCGCGAGCATGTCGGCCAGCCAGAACACCTGCTGCACCGCCACGGCCTCCGGTGCGGCGACGAGGTGCACGATCCAGCTGGAGTCCGACACCGAGAAGCGTGCCCCGCGGTCGCCGTAGCGGTCGCGGTAGTAGGGCAGGCCCTCGTACGACGTCCGCGCCGCGCGGATCGCCGCGCGCAGCATGGACAGGTCGGTCGCGAT
>NZ_LUNH01000047.1:0-21082 GCF_001628525.1 Aeromicrobium sp. REDSEA-S38_B2
GTCGCCCTGCGCGCCGCTCGCCGCGTCGAGCGAGACGACGAGCTGGGTGCGCAGCGACTCGCTGTCGGCCTCGCGGGCGAGGTCGCGCAGCTGGTCCTGGACCTGCGCCTCGGCGTCGTAGGGCACGTAGGCGTACTGCTGGTCGCCGAGCCACTCGCGCACGTCCACGTGGGCCTGGAACGTGCGCGTGCCGTCGACCGCGTCGTCGGCCATCACGGACACGTCCTCGAAGTGCTCGGGCCGGATGCCCGCGAGCAGCAGCCCCTTGCCCTCGGTGCGCTCGGCCTTGTCGGCGGGCAGCGGGAACGTGCCGAACGGCAGCGTGACCTGGCCGTCCTCGACGGTCGCGGGCAGGAAGTTCATCGGCGGGGAGCCGATGAAGCCGGCCACGAACAGGTTGACGGGCTGCTCGTACAGCTCGCGGGGCGAGGCGAGCTGCTGCAGGACGCCGCGCTTCATGACGGCCACCCGGTCGCCGAGCGTCATGGCCTCGGTCTGGTCGTGCGTGACGTAGACGGTGGTGATGCCGAGCTGCTTCTGCAGCCGGGCGATCTCGGTGCGCATCTGGCCGCGCAGCTTCGCGTCGAGGTTCGACAACGGCTCGTCGAACAGGAACGCCTTCGCGTCGCGGACGATCGCGCGACCCATCGCCACGCGCTGGCGCTGACCGCCGGACAGGTTGCCGGGCTTGCGCTCGAGGTGCTCGTCGAGGTCGAGCGTCCTGCTCGCCTGACGGACCTTCTCGTCGATCTCCTTCTCGGGGCGCTTCTTCAGCCGCAGCGGGAAGGCGATGTTCTCGTACACCGTGAGGTGCGGGTAGAGCGCGTAGTTCTGGAAGACCATCGCCAGGTTGCGGTCGCGCGGCGCGAGGTCGTTCACGCGCTCGCCGCCGATGACCATGTCGCCGGAGGTGATGTCCTCCAGGCCGACGATCATCCGCAGCAGCGTCGACTTCCCGCAGCCCGAGGGGCCGACGAGGATCAGGAACTCGCCGTCGGCGACGTCGATGCTGACGTCGTTGACCGCGGGGAAGCCGTCACCGTACTTCTTGACGATGTTCTTCATCTCGATGGTGGCCATGGATCAACCCTTCACTGCGCCGGCGGTGAGGCCCGCGACGATCTTTCGCTGGAAGAACAGGACGAGGAGGATGACCGGCACCGTGGCGACGACGGCGGCGGCCGCCAGCAGCGAGGCCGGCCGGTTGAACGGGTCGGCGCCGACGAAGAACGACAGCGCCGCGGGGATGGGTCGGGCACGCTCGGTCGACGTGAGCGAGATGCCGAAGACGAAGTCGTTCCACGCGAAGAAGAACGTCAGGATCGCGGCGGTGAACACGCCGGGCGCCGCCAGCGGGACGATCACCTTGCGGAACGCCTGCCACGACGTCGCGCCGTCGACCTGCGCGGCCTGCTCCATCTCCCACGGGATCTCGCGGAAGAAGGCCGAGAGCGTCCAGATCGCGAGGGGCAGCGTGAAGGAGATGTAGGGGATCATCAGGCCCCACCACGTGTCGTACAGCCCGAACGTGCGCCACATGTCGAACAGCGGCCCGACCAGCGAGACCACGGGGAACATGGCGATCACGAGCGCGGTGGTGAGGACGAACCGCTTCCCCTTGAACTCCAGTCGCGCGACCGCGTACGCGGTGAGCGTGGCCAGGGCGACGGAGATCAGCGTGGCGCTCAGCGACACGACGATCGAGTTGCGGATGGCGAGCAGGAAGTTGTCGTCCTGCAGCACCTGTCGGTAGTTGTCGAGGCCCGTCCAGGCGTCGCCGGGGAGGAACCCGGGGCTGCCGTTGGTGACCGCCTCCTGGCTCTTGAACGACAACGAGATGATCCAGGCCACCGGCAGGAGGCACCACAGCAGGATCAGGACGAAGCCGACGAGCGTGCCGACGCGGGTGAGGGGGTTCTTGGTCATCTCACGCCTCCTGCCGCGCGTCCGCGAGGTTGACGCGGAAGATCTTGACGATGAGGAAGGCGACCACCAGCACCGAGAGGAACAGCAGCACCGAGAGGGCCGAGCCGATGCCCAGCTGGAACTGCTCGATCACCTGCCGGTAGGTCAGGAAGGAGATCGACTCGGTGCCGTTGGCGCCGGCGGTCATGACGAAGATGTTGTCGAAGATGCGGTAGGCGTCGAGCGCGCGGAACAGCACCGCCACCATGATGGCGGCGCGCATGTTCGGCAGGATCACCTTCCACAGCCGCTGCCACCACGTGGCGCCGTCGACCTTGGCCGCCTCGAGCATGTCCTCGGGCACCTGGGCCAGACCGGCGAGCAGGAGCAGCGCCATGAACGGCGTGGTCTTCCAGATCTCCGACACCATGATCGCGACCATCGAGCTCTCGTAGCTCGCGAACCAGTTGAAGTCGTCGGCGACGAACGGCAGCCACTGGTTCACGAAGCCGTTGGTGTTGGAGAACGCGAACTGCCAGGCGAAGCCGGAGACGACGGTGATGATGCCGTAGGGGATGAGGATCGAGGTCCGCACGAGCCCGCGGGCGAAGATCAGCCGGTGCATCACCATCGCGAAGGCGAAGCCGATGACCAGCTCGACGGCGACGGTCACGACCATGATGAAGACGGTGTTCGCGGTGTCGCGCCAGAAGAGGCTGTCGGTCAGGGCCGTCACGTAGTTGTCGAGGCCGACGAACTCGCGCTCGTCGGGAGCCGTCAGCGAGTAGCTGAAGAGCGACAGGTAGAGCGCACGCAGCATCGGGAACGCGGTGACGAGCAGCATCAGCGCGACGGCCGGCGCCACCAGCCTCAGGGCGAGCCGGTTCTCGCCGCGGCTGCGGTCGGAGGCGCGGGTGGCGGTGGAGGTGCTCACAGCAGGGCCTCCCCTCGGAGGACGGCGCCCAGGAAGTCGGCCGACTTCTTCGGCGTGGTGTCGGGGTCGACCTGGCGCGGGGAGTGCCAGACGGACTGGATCGCGCTCGAGATCTGGCTGTAGAACGCGCTCTTCGGGCGCGGGCCGCCGGTGTCGATGCTCTCGGCCCACAGGGCGAGCAGGTCGGCCGGGTAGGCGTCCTTGAGCGCTGCGGAGTCGTAGACCGACTGGCGCGCCGGCATGAGGCCCTCGTTGACGGCGAGGTCGCGCTGCGCCTCGGCGTTCGTGACGCACACGGCGGCCTCCTGGGCGAAGTCGGGGTGCTTCGAGAAGGCGCCGACGCCGATGTCGATGCCGCCGATCGGGGGCCGCGACTCCTCGCCCTCCACGGTCTGTGGGTAGCGGGCCCAGCCGAGGTCCTTCAGCTCGTCCTCGTCCTTCGGTCCGCCCGCCTTGCCGACGAGTCCCTCGTAGTTCTTGTAGACGAAGGTCCAGTTGGTCATGAACTCACCGGGCCCCTCGGCCGGGAACATCTGGCCGAGGCTGGTGCCCTCGTTCGACGTCGTGAAGTCGGGCTGCGCGGCCTTGGACCTCGCCAGCTTCCGGATGACGGCGGCGGCCTCCTTGCCAGCCTCGCTGTCGATGGTGACCTTGGCGTCGCGACCGTCCTCGACGGTCGACGGGTCGAGGATGTTGCCGCCCGCGCCCTGGATGAGGCTGTTGATCCACACGACGTAGGCCTCGTACTTGTTGGCCTGGACGCCGACGGTGCCGCCCTCCTGCGAGGCGGCGTCGATCACCTGGTCCCACGTGACGGGCCGGCTCATGTCGAGACCGGCCGCCTGCGCGAGGGACTTGCGGTACCAGACCACCTGGGTGTTGGCCCACTGCGGCGCGGCGACCACCTCGTCGTTCCACGTGACCGTCTCGGCAGCGCCCTTGAGGACGTCGTCGTCGAGCACCGCGTCGGCCTGCTCGCCCTCGAACGGCTTGAGCCACTTCGCGTTCGCGAACTCCGGCACGAACACCGGATCGAGGCTCATCAGGTCGGTCGAGCTGTCGCCGGCCGCGAGCCGCCGCGCGAGCTGCGTGCGCTGGTCGGTGGCGCTGGCGGGCAGCAGCCGGATGTCGATGTCGTAGTCGTCGGTGCTGCACCTGTCGGCCAGCGCGTTCAGCGTGTCCTGGCCGTCGGGGTTGATGTACCAGGTCAGCGTCGGCTTCCCGCTCGACCCGCCGCACGCGGCGAGCAGCGAGGAGCCGAGCGCGACGCTCGCGACCACCGCTGCGGTCCGTCGTCGTCTGCCCGTCATGAGCTGCCTCCCGTTCGCTCGTCCCGTGGTGATCGGCGCCACACGGGACTCCTCAACGTAGGGGCGCGCCGACGACGACGCAACCCAGGACCGGGACGATCGGTCAGGACCCGGTGAGGCGTGTCCACACGGTCGTGTCCGACGGGAGCCGGCCGTCGTCGAGGTCGCCGCTGGCCACGAGGACCTCGCCGGCGGGGAGCGTGACGGGGGCGTCGGAGAGGTTCGTGCGCACCTCCGCGACGCGCGTGCCGTCGGCGTCGAGGAGCCGCAGGGCGAGCACGTCGGGCGGGGCGTCGGGCAGCCACGTGAGGGTGGCCGTGCCGAGCCCGAGCTCGCGACGGACGCGCAGGAGCCGGCGGTAGAGCTCGAGCGTCGAGCCCTCGACGCCACGCTGACGACCGGGCGCCAGGTCGGCGTACCCGGGAGGCTGCGGCAGCCACGGCTCGCCGGGCCCGAAGCCCAGCGACGGGCCGTCGGACGCCCACGGCACGGGCACGCGGCACCCGTCGCGTCCGTGGCGGGTGCCGCCCGAGCGCGCGAACGTCGGGTCCTGCAGCACCTCGTCGGGCAGCCGCGTGTGGTCGGGCAGGCCCAGCTCCTCGCCCTGGTAGAGGTAGGCCGATCCGGGGAGCGCGAGCATGAGCGCGGTGGCCGCGCGAGCACGGCGCAGACCGAGCACGGGGTCGGGCTGCTCGTCGCGCGGTCCGATCCCCTCGACCTCGGCCACCTGGGTCGCGTCGGACCGGCCGAGACGCGTCGCGTGACGCACGACGTCGTGGTTGGAGAGCACCCACGTCTGCGGCGCACCGACGGCGCCGGCGCTGGCCAGGGCGTCGTCGACCGACGCGCGCAGGGCGTCGGCCCGCCACGGCGTCATGAGGAAGGAGAAGTTGAAGGTCTGGTGCAGCTCGTCGGGCCGCACGTACGCGGCGAGCGCCTCGGCGGGCTGCACCCAGGCCTCGCCGCACAGCATCCGGTCGTCGTCCTCGCCCCACAGCGCGGTCTGCGTGCCGCGGTACTCCTCGACGAGCGCGCGCCACCGGCGGTACACGTCGTGCACGCCGGGCTGGTCCCACATGGGCAGGAGGCTGCTGCGGTCGCGGGTCTCGTCGAGGCTGAGGTCGGCGTCGGGCAGCCCGTCGGCCTTCACCAGGCCGTGCGCGACGTCGATGCGGAACCCGTCGACGCCGCGGTCGAGCCAGAAGCGCAGCACCGACTCCAGCTCGGCGTGCACCTCGGGGTTCGTCCAGTCGAGGTCGGGCTGCGAGCCGTCGAAGAGGTGCAGGTACCACTCGCCGGGGGAGCCGTCGGGGTCGGTCGTGCGGGTCCAGGCCGGGCCGTCGAACTTGGACTGCCAGTTGTTCGGGGGCTCGGAGCCGTCGTCGCCGCGGCCCGGGCGGAACACGTAGCGGGCGCGTTCGGGGCTGCCGGGACCGGCGGCGAGCGCGGCGCGGAACCAGGGGTGCTCGCTCGACGTGTGGTTCGGCACGACGTCGACGACCACCCGCAGGCGGAGGTCGTGGGCGCGCGCGACGAGGGCGTCGAGGTCGGCGAGCGTGCCGAACAGCGGGTCGACGTCGCGGAAGTCGGCCACGTCGTAGCCGCCGTCGTTCTGCGGGGAGACGTAGAAGGGCGAGAGCCACAGCGCGTCGACGCCGAGGTCGGCGAGGTGCTCCAGGCGCGACGTGATGCCGGGCAGGTCGCCGACGCCGTCGCCGTCCGCGTCGGCCCACGAGCGCGGGTAGACCTGGTAGATGACGGCGTGGCGCCACCACGGCTGGTTGCTCACGGTTCCTCCGGGGCTCGCGGGTCGACGGTCGAGGACGCGTCGTGCCGCCGCCAGGTGGTGGGTGAGGGCCCGCGCCCCCGCCGCCGGAGGTCGTGTCCCACGCTACCGACGCAGCCACCACGGTCGGGCGGGGAGCCCCGCCCCCGCTAGGTTGAGGGCATGTCCCAGCGCACGCTCGTCCTGCTCAAGCCCGACACCGTCCGCCGCGGCCTCGTCGGCGAGGTCCTCCGCCGCTACGAGGCCAAGGGCCTCACGATCGTGGCGATGGAGCACCGCGCCATCGACGCCGAGCAGGCCGACGCCCACTACGCGGAGCACGTCGAGCAGCCCTGGTACCCGCCGCTGCGCGCGTTCGCGACCTCGGGCCCGCTCGTCTCCCTCGTGCTGGAGGGCGACGAGGCCATCGCCGTCGTCCGTGCGCTCAACGGCGCCACCGACGGCCGCGCCGCCGCCCCCGGCACCATCCGCGGCGACCTCTCGCTGTCGAACCGCGAGAACCTCGTCCACGCGTCGGACTCCGAGGAGTCCGCCGCCCGCGAGATCGCCCTCTGGTTCCCGTCCCTCGCCTGACCCCACCTCGGCGCAAGATTCTGCGTTCGTGTGCGGCCGGCCGAACGATGCTGCGTCGGTGACGGGATCCCGACACGAACGCAGCGTCGTGGACCGTCACGCACGGGAACGTCGCATCGTGCGCCGGTTCGGGGAGCGCGGCAGGAGCTCGGGTGCCGGGGCGCCCTCCCAGCCGTGCGCCCGAGCGATGCGGTCGAGCTGGTCCAGGACGCTCCCTGGGTGGTTCCGCACCGCGTAGGAGGAGAAGGTCAGGCCGTGCCGACCGGTGATCACCACCTCGTTGGCGCGCACCAGGTCGTCGTCCCACTGCTCAACCGCGAGGTGCGGGATCCCGTGGACCTCCACACCGAACCCGAGCTGCTCGCACCAGACGTCGAGGTAGAAGCGCCCGCTCGGTCCGCGGACTGCCTCCTGCCTGCTGGCTCGGGGCAGCCCGCTCGCGCGCCAGATCGCGGCGAAGTCGCGCTCGGGCACCGACTGGATGCCTCCCGACGCGTCGAGGATCGAGGAGACGATGACGCTGCGGTGGCGGCACCGACCGCGTCGGGTCAGGGCCTCGCGCAGGTGCCGGGGCGTGACGAGCCCGCACTGCAGCGCGCTGATGACGATCCAGCGGGCGTACCGCTCGCTGCCGTGCCACGAGGCGGCGTCGAGCACCGACCGAGCGGGCCGTGTGCGGCGTGGACGACGCTCGGGATGCACGTCGTCGTCATCGAGCGCGCCGGACCAGTGCGGGGTCGCACCCGGCCACGACGGTGCGCGTGCCCCCGACGGGAGCACGACGAGGTGGCGCGGGTCGCGGGCGTCGAACCCGTCGTGGCGCAGCGCCGCGGCCCCGCCGAGGGCCGAGCGCGGGGGTGACGACGCGAGCGCCAGAAGGTCGCGCTCGTGCTGGCTCAGTGGTCCATTGTGGGTGACGACGACACCGCGGCAAGGGCGGGTCCAGAGGCCGTCACGGATGCGCCGCCGGACGGGCCACGCGCCGAAGAGGTCCTGCGCCTCGCGGATGCTCAACACCGTGTCCATGCGTCCACGCTGCCTGGCTCCGCGCTGTGACGGGGACGGGTGTCGCGAGCTGTGGACGACCGTGTCGTCGGCGTAGGCCCGTCCACAACCGCGCGCACGATGCTGCCTTCGCGTGCCGAGCTCGAGCGCTTATGCGGTCGCGACGGGATCCGGACGTGAACGCAGCATTCTTTGGCCCGGTGCGCAGGATCGCTCAGGAACGCAGAATCGTGCGTCCCCACCAGCCAGGTCAGGCGGGGTCGAGCGGGGGAGGGTCGGCGGGGCCGGCCCAGGGGACGACGACGTGGGCGAGGACGCCGTGGAAGCGTCCGCGGACCTCCTCGGGCAGCCAGACGACCTCGTGCGACTGCGAGGCGATGTCGACGGTGCCCTGGAGGGTCACGGCGTCGACCGCCTGGCGCGGCGCGTCCCCGACCCGGTCCTCGTACTCGACGAGCGTGACGCCGACGCTGATCGGCACCTCGTTGCGGTTCACGAGGCCGACGCCCCAGAACTCGGCAGGCTCGAGGGTCGCGCGCTCCTCGAGGTCGACCATGACGGCCTCGACGGGGGCGACGACACCGTGGAGGTCGACCTGCTCCATGGCCTCGACGTGCACCTCGACGCCGCGCACGTTGCGGGCCCCCTGCCCGTGGAAGTGCAGCACGTCGACGGCGCTCGCGCCGGGCGGCGCGACGACCTCGCCGCGGTCGATGCCCAGCACGGTGCCCACCTCGACGTTCGGCAGCTCACGGCCGTACACGTCGCGCGGGACGAAGCGCAGGATCGGACGCAGGCCGACTTCGGAGCCGTTGCGCAGCGTGACCGTCTGGTCGGGTGCGTCGGGATCGGTCGACTTCGGGACGTAGGAGAGCGTGATCGGCGGCTTGCGCCGGTTGAACAGACCCATGGCAGGAGAGCCTACGGACGTCGGCTCAGTACCAGCCGGCACCCTGCTTGAACGACCACGCCTCGCAGGGGGATCCGTAGCGGTCCTGGATGTACCCCAGACCCCACCGGATCTGCGTGGCGGGGTTCGTCTGCCAGTCGGAGCCGGCCGACGCCATCTTCGAGCCGGGCAGCGACTGCGGGATGCCGTAGGCGCCGGAGCCGGGGTTCTCGGCGTCGACCTGCCAGCCGCTCTCCTGCGTCCAGATGTTGTCGAGGCACTGGAACTGGCTGGCGTCCCAGCCGAAGTCGGCGAGCATGGCCTGCGCGACGGCGCGGGGGTCGGCATCCTCGAGCGCCTTCTGGCGAGCGGCTTCCGCCTTGGCCTCGGCGGCGGCCTTGCGACGCGCCTCCGCGCGGGCTGCGGCCTCGCGGGCCTCGTCGGCGGCGCGCTCGCTGGCGGCACGCTGACCCTCGGCCTTCGCCTTCAGCTCGTCGACCTTCGAGTCGGCCTCCTGCTGCACGAGCACGGCGTCGGACACGCGCTGCGCGGCGGCGAGCGGCGTCGCGATCGCGGCGACGGGACGCAGCCCGGCCTCCTCGGTGGCCGCGGCGGCGGGGCTGGAGCCCACGGCCTCCTGCAGGCTCGGGGACGGGGCGGGGAAGGGCCCGGGACGAAGCCTCCACTGTAGACGTCGAGACTGAGAGCCGCGGCAGGTTCTCTCAGGTCGGACGCAGGGACCGAGCCCGCGGGGTCTCGACCACGCCCGTTCGCCCCGTACCCTGGAGGGCATGTCCGTCGAGTCCGTCTTCCCTCGTCTCGAGCCCCTCCTGCCCACCGTCGGCAAGCCGATCCAGTACGTCGGCGGCGAGCTCAACGCGACGGTGAAGGAGTGGGACGACGTCAGCGTCCGCTGGGCGCTGATGTACCCCGACGCCTACGAGGTGGGTCTGCCCAACCAGGGCGTCCAGATCCTCTACGAGGTGCTCAACGAGCGCGACTGGCTGCTCGCCGAGCGCACCTACGCCGTGCAGGCCGACATGGAGGCGGTGATGCGCGAGCACGCGATCCCGCAGTTCACGGTCGACGCGCACCGCCCCGTCCGGGCGTTCGACGTGCTCGGCATCTCCTTCGCCACCGAGCTCGGCTACACGAACATGCTCACCGCTCTCGACCTCGCCGGCATCCCGCTGCACGCCGCCGACCGCACCGACGACGACCCGATCGTCCTCGCCGGCGGGCACAGCGCCTTCAACCCCGAGCCGGTGGCCGACTTCCTCGACGCCGCCGTGCTCGGCGACGGCGAGGAGATCGCCCTGGCGATCAGCGAGGTCGTGCGCGAGTGGAAGGACGAGGGACGTCCGGGCGGACGCGACGAGCTGCTGCTGCGCCTCGCGGCCTCCGGCGGCGTCTACGTCCCGCGCTTCTACGACGTCGACTACCACGACGACGGCCGCATCGCGTCGGTCCGGCCGAACCGCGACGGCGTGCCCTGGCGCGTGCGCAAGCACACCGTCATGGACCTCGACCAGTGGCCCTACCCGCGCAACCCGCTCGTGCCGCTCGCCGAGACCGTCCACGAGCGCTACTCCGTCGAGATCTTCCGCGGGTGCACGCGCGGCTGCCGGTTCTGCCAGGCCGGCATGATCACGCGCCCGGTGCGCGAGCGGTCGCTGCAGACCATCGGCGAGATGATCGACACCGGGCTGCAGCGGTCGGGCTACCAGGAGGTCGGCCTGCTCAGCCTGTCGAGCGCCGACCACACCGAGATCGGCGACCTCGCCAAGCAGCTGGGCGACCGGTACGAGGGCACGAACACGTCACTGTCGCTGCCGTCGACGCGGGTCGACGCCTTCAACATCACGCTCGCCAACGAGTTCAGCCGCAACGGCCGACGCTCCGGCCTGACGTTCGCGCCGGAGGGCGGCAGCGAGCGGCTGCGCAAGGTGATCAACAAGGCCGTCACCGAGGACGACCTCATCCGCACCGTCACCGCCGCCTACTCGCACGGCTGGCGGCAGGTGAAGCTCTACTTCATGTGCGGCCTGCCGACGGAGACCGACGAGGACGTGCTCCAGATCGGGGTGCTCGCCAAGAAGGTCATCGAGGCCGGACGTGAGGCGTCGGGGCGGCGCGACATCCGCTGCACCGTGAGCATCGGTGGCTTCGTGCCGAAGCCGCAGACCCCGTTCCAGTGGGCCGCGCAGCTCGACCACGAGACCACCGACGAGCGGCTGCGCAAGCTGCGCGAGTCGGTGCAGTCGGACAAGCGCTTCGGTCGCGCCATCGGCTTCCGCTACCACGACGGACGCCCCGGCATCGTCGAGGGACTGCTCTCGCGCGGTGACCGTCGCGTGGGCCGCGTCATCGAGGAGGTGTGGCGCGACGGGGGCCGCTTCGACGGCTGGAGCGAGCACTTCTCCTTCGAGCGCTGGGAGTCGAAGGCGGCCGACGTCTTCGCCGACCAGCCCGTCGACCTCGACTGGTACACCACCCGCGAGCGCGGTCACGACGAGGTCCTCCCGTGGGACCACCTCGACGCCGGCCTCGACAAGGAGTGGCTGTGGGAGGACTGGGAGGACGCTCTCGACCCCGAGGCCCTCGAGATCGAGGACTGCCGCTGGACGCCCTGCTACGACTGCGGCGTCTGCCCCCAGATGGGCACCGACATCCAGATCGGCCCGACCGGGCAGAAGCTGCTGCCGCTCACCGTGGTGTGAGGCCCGTGCCGTCTGCGTGATCGTGGCGCTGCGGGGTCTCTTCTTGCTGCTGCGCTGCCGTAGGTGGCTTGTGCTTGCTGGTGCGCTGCCTCGGCTCACGCTGGGGTGGCCTCCGAAAGGGCCTCGACCGGCAGCGGTCCTGGCCACGGCTTCGGGTCTCGGGGTCTGGTCTGGGCTCGCGCTTGGACGCAGGATTCTTCGTCTCTGCGGTTCTCGGGCGAAGGTTCGGCGTTGGCGGGCTGTTGGCGCAGACGTCTCTGCGTTCGCGCGCTCAAGTCCGAAGGCTTCTGCGTTCACGACGGGATCCCGTAGCAAACGCAGAACCCTGCGCCCACTCCGTGCCCGAGCCACAGCCCGAGACCCCAGACCAGCGCGGAGGCCAGCCGCCCGGTCGAGGCCCTTTCGGAGACCAGACACAGCGAAGGCCAAGGCAGCGCACCAGCAGGTAGAGACGCCCTGCGGCAGCGCAGCAGCAGGTCGTGGCCCCCTGCGGCAGCGCAGGCAGCGCTCCCAGCGGGAACGGACCCCCGCCCGACCCTCACCCCACCCGCGACGCGGACGCGAGGTCGTCCTCGACGGTGCCGCCACGGTCGACGAGGGTGCCGAGGAAGCCGATGAGGACGGCGGCGGCCATGAGGACGACGACGGGGACGGTCCAGGAGCCGGTGAGGTCGTGGAGGAGGCCGGTGCCGAACGGGCCGAGGCCGGCGAGGAGGTAGCCGACGGACTGGGCGAAGGCGGAGAGGGCGGCGGTGCCCTCGGTGGTGCGGGTGCGACGACCGAACATGATCAGCACCCAGGTGAAGGTGCACCCGCCCAGGCCGAGCAGCACGGCCCACAGCCACGGTGCGGCCGTCGGCGCGGCCAGCACGCCGCCCCAGCCGGCGACGGTGAGCGCCGCGAACGACCACGGCAGCACGCCGGTGCCGCCGAGCCGGGCGACGAGCGGCGGCAGCAGCAGCGTCATCGGGATGCCGACGGCGGCGAGCAGGCCCTGCATCGCTCCGGCCGTGCCGCTCGCGAGGCCCGCGTCGGCGAGGATCGTCGGGAACCAGCCGAACTGTGCGTAGGCCTGCGCGGCCTGCACGGCGAAGCAGAGGGTGCACACCCACGCGAGCCGGCTGCGGGCTACCTGCGACAGCGGGATGCCCGATGGCCGCTCCAGCCCTGCGGTCCGGCTCGACCGCAGCGCCACCGGGAGCCACGGCAGCAGGGCGGCGACGGCGAGCAGCGCCCACACGGCCACACCGGCACGCCAGTCGCCGAGGGCGTCGGACACGGGCACGGTGACCACCGAGCTGGCCGCACCGCCGGCCATGAGCGCCGCCCCGTACAGCGCCCCGACGAGGGCCAGGCGGTCCGGGAAGTGCTCCTTCGCGAGGGCCGGCAGGATCACGTTGCCGACCGCGCAGGCGGCGAGCGTCACCACGGAGAGGACGAGGAACGGGACGGTGGAGCCGACCGTCGCGCGGGACGCCAGGCCGAGCGCCAGCACCACGAGCAGCGTCGCGGCGGTGCGGTCGAGGCCCAGGACGCGGACCACCCGCGACGTCGTCGCCCCGAACACGGCGAAGCACAGCACCGGCAGCGTCGTCAGCACGCCGGCGACGGTCGCGCTCATTCCGAGGTCGTCACGCAAGGGGTCGACCACCACGCCGACGCTGCCGACGGCGACCCGCAGGTTCAGGGCGAGCAGCACGATCGCGGCGCCGACCAACCAGGCCGGACCGCTGCGCGTCGACGAGGTCGTGCCCGAAGAGGTCGTGCCAGGCGAGGTGGGGTCGGCGGGGGAGGTCACCGACCCATCCAACGCCAGGGTCCCGGCCGTCGCGCGGGCGACCCGACCCGACCCGCGGCGCGACGTCGCTCGGTACCCTCGACGACATGTCCGACGGCAGCACGACCCTGCGCGGCACCCCCAACCCCGAGGCGCCCAACCCGCAGCTGCCCATCGTGCAGCGGCTGCGGATCCGTTTCGCCAAGCGTGGTCGGCTGCGGTTCACGAGCCACCGCGACTTCGGCCGCGCGTTCGAGCGCGCCGTGCGCCGCGCGCGGGTGCCGATCGCCTTCTCCTCCGGCTACACGCCGCACCCGAAGATCTCCTTCGCGGGAGCGGCCCCCACGGGTGCCGCCAGCGAGGCGGAGTTCCTCGAGATCGGCCTCACCGAGACGCGCGACCCCGAGGCCGTGCGCGCCGCGCTCGACGACGCGCTCCCACCGGGAATCGACATCCTCGAGGTCGTCGCGGCACGGCAGGGCGCAGGCTCGCTCGCCGACCGCCTGGAGGCCAGCGAGTGGGTCATCGAGCTGCGCGACACGCCGGTCGAGCGGGCCCAGGAGGCGGCCGACGCGTTCCTCGCGGCGGAGCAGGTCGACGTCGAACGGATGACCAAGCGCGGCATGCGCACCTTCGACGCGCGGGCCGCCGTCCAGTCGCTGTCGGTCGGTTCGTCCGACGGTCCGGGTGTGGCGTATGCGATACTGACCGTGGTCGTCCGGCACCAGAACCCGTCGGTACGACCGGACGACGTACTCTCCGGACTCCGCATCCGCGGGGACTTGACGCTCGAGCAGACGCCGCTGGCGACCCGCTCGGCCCAAGGTCCTCTGGACGCAGGGACCGGGACGGTCGGCGATCCGCTCGCCCTCGACCGCGACGCACCCTGATCGGGTGCTGACCGCGGCGGGCCGGGCGAGGAGCCAGTGACAGGCCGCACGTCGACCACCCCGGGACGCGCCAGCGCTCCGGGCCCGACAGAAGACTTTCGGCACCGGCCCCTCGGGGCGGGAGCCGCAGACGCAGAACCCCGTCCGCCCTGCGGCGTACCCGGGGACTGAGGAGAGCACATGCTCGACGACGACACGAACACTCCGACCACCGAGTCCACCCCCGCGGTGCGCACCAGGCGCCGGGCCGCCGGCCGGCCCGCCGGGCCACCTGCCGCGGTGAGCACCGACATCTTCGCGGCGCCCGCCTCGGACGCCCCCGCCGCGCCGACCATCCCGCCGGCCGAGAAGGCACCGACCGCCACGGTCGTCACCAAGACGCCCGCGCGACGCTCCACCCGCAAGGCCGCGCCGCCGGCACCCGTCGCCGATGACGCCGCAGCACAGGCCCCGGCCGACGACGTGGCGACCGCCGGTGACACCACGGCCGACGCCGCTGCGGCCCCGGCTGCCAAGCCGGCTCGCAAGCGTCCGCCGCGCAAGAAGGCCGCCTCGAAGCCCGCGGCCGACCCCGCCGTCGAGGACGCGCCGACGGGCTCCACGGCCGACGAGACCGTCGCCGAGGAGCCGGTGACCGACGAGGCCGGTGCGAGCGAGGAGCAGCCTGCCAAGGCCCCCGCCAAGCGTCCCGCACGCAAGCGCGCCCCCCGCGCCGCTCGCCCGGCCGACGAGGTCTCGCCCGTCGCCGTCGCCTTCCAGGCCCCCGAGCCGGTCGCCGCGCCCGCGGCGCAGGTCGAGGACGACGACGAGGACGACGAGCAGACGTCCACCGACGACGCGACCACGGCCGAGGCGACCACGGCGCCCGAGCAGGACCAGGACGAGTCCGGCGAGGGTGGGGGTGGCGGCTCGAAGCGCCGTCGCCGCAGCCGTGGCGGACGCCGCCGGAACAAGAGCGACGAGCCGCGCGAGAGCCAGGGCCAGGACGGCACCGCCGCCGAGTCCCAGACCGACGACGCCGAAGGCGACCAGGCCGCTGCCGACTCCGACGACCAGGAGGGTGAGGGCCAGGGCGGCACCACGCGCCGTCGTCGCCGCCGTGCACGCGCCGGTGACAAGCCGTCCGCGTCGCCCGACGACCCCGAGAACACCGTCGTGCGGGTCCGTGAGGGCCGCAACCCCGAGGACGAGATCGCCGGTGTGTCCGGCTCGACCCGTCTGGAGGCCAAGAAGCAGCGCCGTCGCGAGGGTCGCGAGGCCGGTCGTCGTCGTGCGCCGATCGTCTCCGAGGCCGAGTTCCTGGCCCGCCGCGAAGCCGTCGACCGCCAGATGGTGGTGCGTCAGCACCGCGCGACCAGCCACGGCTCCACCGACAACTACACCCAGATCGCCGTCCTCGAGGATTCCGTGCTCGTCGAGCACTACGTGGCCCGCGAGAGCCAGACGTCGCTCATCGGCAACGTCTACCTCGGCAAGGTCCAGAACGTGCTGCCGAGCATGGAGGCCGCGTTCGTCGACATCGGCGCCGGTCGCAACGCCGTCATCTACGCCGGCGAGGTCGACTGGAGCGGCGTGCAGAACGGCAAGGCGCGCAAGATCGAGGAGGCGCTGAGCCCCGGCCAGCAGATCCTCGTGCAGGTCACGAAGGACCCCATCGGCCAGAAGGGCGCGCGGCTCACCAGCCAGATCAGCCTGCCCGGTCGCTTCCTCGTCTACGTGCCCGGCGGACAGTCCAACGGCATCTCCCGCAAGCTGCCCGACACCGAGCGCTCGCGGCTCAAGGCCCTCCTCAAGGAGGTGCTGCCCGAGGACGCCGGCGTCATCGTGCGCACGGCCGCCGAGGGGGCCACGGAGGACCAGCTCACCCGCGACGTCACGGCGCTGACCGCCCGCTGGGAGGACATCAAGGTCAAGGCCGGGCTCGACGACGACGCCTCGCCGAAGGCGAAGGCCCCGCAGCTGCTGTACGCCGAGCCCGACCTCGTCATCAAGGTCGTGCGCGACCTGTTCAACGAGGACTTCGCGTCGCTCGTGGTCGAGGGCTCCGACGCCTGGGACAACATCTCCGGCTACATCCGCCACGTCGCGCCCGACCTGGCGGAGCGGCTGCAGGAGTGGTCGCCCGCCGACCACGACGGCCGCGACTCCTTCGACGTGCTGCGCATCGACGAGCAGATCCAGAAGGCGCTGCAGCGCAAGGTCTGGCTACCGTCCGGCGGCTCGCTCGTGATCGACCGCACCGAGGCGATGACCGTCGTCGACGTCAACACCGGCAAGTTCACCGGCTCCGGGGGCAACCTCGAGGAGACGGTGACCAAGAACAACCTTGAGGCCGCCGAGGAGATCGTGCGCCAGCTGCGGCTGCGCGACATCGGCGGCATCATCGTCGTCGACTTCATCGACATGGTGCTCGAGAGCAACCGCGACCTCGTGCTGCGACGCCTCGTGGAGTGCCTCGGTCGCGACCGCACCCGCCACCAGGTGGCCGAGGTGACGTCGCTCGGCCTGGTGCAGATGACCCGCAAGCGGATCGGCACCGGCCTGCTCGAGGCCTTCAGCGAGACCTGCACCCACTGCCAGGGCCGCGGCCTGGTCGTCCACGACCACCCGGTGGAGCCCAAGGGCGGCGGCAACGACGACGACCGCGGTGGCCGAGGACGTCGCTCGCGCGGAGGCAAGGGCAAGGGCGGTGGCGACCAGTCCAACCAGGGCGGCCAGTCCGGCAACCAGGGCGGCAACCAGGCTGGCAACCAGGGTGGGGCTCCCTCGCCCAAGGACGTCGCCGCCATGGCGCGGGCCGACAAGGCGGCCGAGGCTGCGCAGGACGAGGCGTCGGACGCGCCCGCGGAGGAGTCGACGAGCACCCCCGCCGCGCCCGAGAAGGCTGCCGAGAAGGCGCCCGAGAAGCCGCAGGTGCAGCAGCGCCAGCGCAAGCGCAGCTCGCAGCCGAAGGCGCCTGCCGTCGAGACGACCGCGACGACCGAGCCGGCGCAGGAGACCGCGCCCGAGCCGGTGCCCCAGCCGGTGGCCGAGGAGCCCACGCCCACCGCTGAGCAGCCTGCCGAGCAGCCCGTGGAGGAGCCGGCCGGCAAGGAGGCCGGCAAGGAGGCCGACAAGCCCGCCGGCAGCCAGGGGGTCGTGACGCGGACGCGTCGCGCCGCCCGGCGTACGACGCCCCTGACGACGGGGGAGGCCGCGGCCGTGGTCGTGGACCCGACGACGCAGCCCAGCGCACCCGAACCGGCCGCCCCGGCGCCCACGGAGGCGCCGAAGGTCGTCACCCGGACCCGTTCGAGCCGCTCGACGCGCAGTGCCTCGCAGGGCTCGGTGCCGACCATGGAGCAGGCCGACGCCCCCAGCGGCGTCGGTGAGCCCCCGGTCAGCGGCACGGGCGTCGGTCACGCCCAGATGCACCGCATTTTCACGCCCCAATGCCATAGATAGGGTGTATCGGTCCACCGGCAAGACCGTGCCTTCACGGCCCGAGCCTTCGTCGTCCTCGCCGACGCGCCACGCTTGCGCCAGTTTCTTGCGCCCGTCCTCGCCGGCATCGTTCGCATGCAGGAGCAGGCGGACCTGTCCGCGGCGCGCCGCGTCCTCGATCCGTTCGCTGCCGAGGATCAGCATCCCGCCGCTCGGGAATCGTGAACGCGCCTTCGTGCAACGCCCGCGCCAGCCCGCCCTTGAGCTTGCCCTTCGCCTGCGCCGCTTCCAGCGCGTCGCGGTCGACGCCGATCCACGCGCCGCGCCCCGGCGCCTTGCCGAGCACGTCGGGCGCGATCGTGCCGTCGGGCCCGAGCGCGAGGCGCACGAGCCGTCCGGCCGGCGCCACGTCGCCGGTTACCACACAGCGCCGTTCGGGCGCGTGCTGTCCGCGCTGCCCCGCGCGGCTGCTGTCGCCTAGCTGATCATTGCGCGGGGTCCGCATCGGCGGCCTCCCCGGTCTGGGCTTCGGCTTCGGCAGCCGGTTCGTCGTCGAACCAGTGCGCACGCGCCGCCATGATGATCTCGTTGCCCTGTTCTTCCGACAGGCCATATTCGCCGAGCACGCCGCCCTTGTCCTCGGCGCGTTCCGAACGCTCGCGCGCCGGGCCGCGGCGATTCTCGCTGCGCTTCTTCGCGATCAGTTCGTCGGTCGCGAGGTCGGCCAGATCGTCGAGCGTCTTGATCCCGGCCTTGCCGAGCGTGACGAGCATCGCTTCGGTCAGGTGCGGCAGTTCGGCCAGATCATCCTCGACGCCAAGCCCACGGCGTTCCTGGCGCGCGGCTTCTTCGCGGCGTTCGAGCGCTTCGGTCGCACGGCTCTGCAGCTCTTCGGCCAGCTCGTCGTCGAAGCCTTCGATGCTCGCCAGTTCGTCGAGCGGCACATAAGCGACTTCTTCGAGTTCGCCGAAGCCTTCAGCGACGAGCAACTGCGCGAGCGTTTCGTCGACGTCGAGTTCTTCCTGGAACATCGTCGAGCGTTCGACGAATTCGCGCTGGCGCTTTTCGCTCGCGTCGGCCTCGGTCATGATGTCGATCTGCTTGCCGGTCAGCTGGCTGGCGAGACGGACGTTCTGGCCGCGGCGGCCGATGGCAAGGCTGAGCTGATCGTCGGGAACGACGACTTCGATACGGCCGTCATCTTCGTCGATGACGACGCGCTGCACCGTCGCGGGCTGCAGCGCGTTGACGACGAAGGTCGCGGTGTCTTCCGACCAGGGAATGATGTCGATCTTTTCGCCCTGCATTTCCTGGACGACCGCCTGAACGCGGCTGCCCTTCATGCCGACGCAAGCGCCGACGGGGTCGATCGAGCCGTCATAGCTGATGACGCCGATCTTGGCGCGGCTGCCCGGATCGCGCGCCGCGGCCTTGATCTCGATGATGCCGTCGTAGATTTCTGGGACTTCCTGCGCGAACAGCTTCTTCATGAAGTCGGGGTGCGCGCGGCTGAGGAAAATCTGCGGCCCGCGATTTTCGCGGCGCACCGACAGGATCAGCGCGCGGACGCGATCGCCGACGCGCATCAGTTCGCGCGGGATCTGCTGGTCGCGGCGGATCACGCCTTCGGCGCGGCCCAAATTGACGACGATGTGGCCGAATTCGACCGACTTTACGACACCGGTGATGATCTCGCCCGCGCGGTCCTTATATTCCTCGAACTGGCGCTCGCGGTCGGCTTCGCGGACCTTCTGGAAGATCACCTGCTTCGCCGACTGGGCGTCGATGCGACCAAGGTCGACCGCGGGCAGCGGATCGACGATGAAGTCGCCGACCTTCGCATCCTTCTGCAGCTTCTGGCCGGCGGCAAGGTCGACCTGCTTGAAATAATCGTCGACCTGTTCGACCACCTCGACGACGCGCCACAGGCGCAGGTCGCCGGTCTGCGCGTCGAGCTTGGCGCGGATGTCGTTCTCGGCGCCGTAGCGGGCGCGCGCCGCGCGCTGGATCGCTTCCTCGATGGCCTCGATGACGATGCCCTTGTCGATCATCTTCTCGCTGGCGACGCTGTTGGCGATCGCGAGCAGTTCGGCCTTGTTGGCGGAAATGGCAGTGGCCATCAGTCCTGTCCTTCTTCTTCCATGTCGTCGGCACCCTCGATCGAGAGCGGGACGGTTGCGGCAATCAATTTGTCGGTAAGGACGAGCTTGGCCGTGTCGATCGCGTCGAACGGCAGCTTGTGCTCGATCCCTTCCTTGTCGAAAATCGTGACGATGCCGGCGTCGATGCCGGCGAGTTCGCCATTGAAGCGCAGGCGCCCGTCACGCTTTTCCTTCAGCGCGACCTTCGCCTCATGCCCCGCCCAGTCGGCAAAGTCGGCGGGACGCGTCAGCGGGCGGTCGATGCCGGGCGACGACACTTCGAGGCGATAGGCGCCCTCGATCGGATCCTCGCCAGCTTCCTCCAGCGCGTCGAGCCGGTCCGAAATGCGGCGCGACAGATCGGCGCAATCGTCGATCGTCAGCTGGCGCGTATCGGGCCGTTCGGCCATCACCTGCAGCGTCGGGTCTTCCTCGCCGCCGAAAAAGGCGACGCGCACGAGCGCAAGGCCCATCGCCTCGGCTTCGGGTGCGATGATCGCATTGAGGACGTCGAAATCGACCAAGCTTCATTCCCAAATATCGCGACCGGAAAAGCCATGCGCTTACGGCCGCCGCGGCCCGCGGCCCCGACGTCCTATCTGGCTACCCATGTCTAGGAGTGAGCGTGCATATAGGCGCGTTGCGGGGAGTCGGCAAGCGGAGATTGGAGGGGGCGGCTTTCCGGTCGGTGAGGGTCGTCGGGCCGGATCGGCATGGATGGCAGGTAAGGACCGATTGCGGACGTAGGAAATCCTTAGGCCCTAATCGGCATACAGGTAGCCAATTAGCAAGAGGTCTCGATGTGATGGAACTGTTACTCGACTGGATCGAACTGGTCGTAGCATTGGCGCTAGTGCTGGCAGTCGGGGTTGCCTGGCTTGCTAGACCACTATTTGAACATATTTCGGGCCAAAGAATGCAGCAAAGCAACTTCGTCGTGTTTGAGGCATACGAAGTCCATTGGCAGTGCCTGAAAAGCGACATGGAGAGAGCGGGTTGGCGGTCCACCGATATTGAACCTGCGCACGGTGAAGCGAACCTGTATCGCTTTCAGAAATGCACCCCTCTCGCAGAGAAGCTTGGCGATCTCATAAACAAGGGGATGCCGGAAACAGCGAACCGCAAAGAAGGTGCCGACCTGCTAATCAAGGTCGCCAAACACGGAATTGCATGAGATCGAACTGAAAATAACGTTTGTGGGGGCTCCCCGCCCTCAAAGCGGCCTCCCCGCCCACCTTTCCACTTCCCTCGCGCGCGCGGTCATGCTCAACGCGCCGGCATGGTCGACGATTCTCCCCTGCTCGCGCTGTCGAACGTCCGCGTCATGGCGGACGATGCGTGCATTCTCGATCTGCCCGCGCTGACCATCCCGGCGGGCGAGAGCGCCGCGATCCTTGGCGCCAACGGTTCGGGCAAATCGACATTGGTCAAGCTGATCGCGCGCCAGCTTTATCCTGCCTGGGGTGCCGATGTCCGCATCTTCGGGCAGGACAGCTGGAACGTCTTCGACCTGCGCAAGCTGCTCGGCATCGTGTCGTCGACGATGCAGCTCGACTTCGACGCCGAACCGCCGCTGGAGGTACTCGACTGCGTCGTCTCGGGCTTCTTTGCCTCGCGCGGGCTGTGGGCGCATCAAAGCTACACGCAGGATATGGTCGATGTTTCGGTGGCGGCGCTCGGCGATGTCGGCGCGCAACATCTGATCGGGCGCAGCATGGCGAGCCTGTCA
>NZ_LUNH01000048.1:0-38538 GCF_001628525.1 Aeromicrobium sp. REDSEA-S38_B2
GCTGACGTGCGTGTAGATCTGCGTGGTGCCGAGCGACGCGTGGCCCAGCACCTCCTGCACGCTGCGCAGGTCGGCGCCCCCCTCCAGCAGGTGGGTCGCGGCGGTGTGGCGCAGCCCGTGCGGGCCGAGGTCGGGCGCACCGTCGACCGCGGCGAGCCGGTCGTGCACGACCTTGCGGGCCGTGCGCGGGTCGAGCCGGCCCCCACGGAGGCCGAGCAGCAGAGCGGGGCCGCTGTCGGACGTCGCCAGCGCCGGTCGGCCGGTGGTGAGCCAGGCGTCCAGCGCATGCGCCGCCGGCACGCCGTACGGGACGGACCGTTCCTTCCGGCCCTTGCCGAGCACGCGCACGAGTCGTCGGCCGGGGTCGACGTCGTCCACGTCGAGCCCGCACAGCTCCCCGACGCGGACGCCGGTGGCGTACAGCAGCTCGAGGACCAGCAGGTCGCGCAGGCCGACGGGCCCGTCGTCGGCGACCGACTCGGCCGTCGTGTCGAGCAGGGCCCGCACCTCGCTCTCGCTGAGGACGGCGGGCAGCTCGCGTCGTGCCTTCGGGCTGGCCAGCAGCGCGCCGGGGTCCGACGACGCCCGTCCGGTGCGGACGCACCACGCCGTGAACGTGCGCGCCGACGTGGCCCGTCGGGCGATGGTCGCGCGGGCGCGACCCAGCGTCTGCTGGTTGGCGAGCCAGCTGCGCAGCGCGCGGGTCGTGAGGTCGGCGGGCCCCTCGACGCCCAGCGCCTGTGCGTGCTCGGCGAGCTGGGAGAGATCGGTGCGGTAGCCGCGGACCGAGTGCTCGGAGAGGTTCCGCTCGTGGCGCAGGTGCTCGGCGAACGCCTCGACCGCGTCGTCCCAGGCTGCACCCATGACCCCAGGGTGACGGCTCAGCGCCGGGCCGTCGAGGCACCACGCGGGAGCACGAGCCAGCGGTCGCCCACGTGGACGCAGAGCCCCTGGCGCTCGAGGGCCGTGAGCAGCTCGGCGACCTCGGCACGACTCCCCCGTGCGGCCGCGGCGACGTCGGCAGCCGTGCGGGCCTGCTCGAAGGACAACGCGTCGAGCACACGACGCGCCAGGCGACCCAGCCTGTCGCGCTCGGTGTCGTCGATGCGTGCGGGCTCGGCGACGTCGGCGGTGACCCCGGCGACGGCGTCGAGCACCTCGCGACCGGTCGTGACCAGCACGGCTCGCCCGTCGCGGACCGCCTGGTGCACGCCGGCGGACTGCTGCGACGTGACCGGACCGGGGACGCCCATCGTCACGCGGCCGAGGGCGTCGGCCCAGTACAGCGTGTTGAGCGAGCCGCTGCGGCGGGCCGCCTCGACGACGACCGTCCCGACCGCGAGCGCCGCGATGATCCGGTTGCGCGACAGGAAGCGTGAGCGCATCGGCACCTGGCCGGGGGCCTGCTCGGAGACGACGAGTCCGTCCTGGCCGATCCGGCGCAGGAGCGACGCGTGGGTGCGCGGGTACTCGACGTCGGCCCCGCAGGCGAGCACCGCCACGGTCGGCCGGTGCTGCACGAGGGCGCCCCGGTGCGCGGCGGCGTCGATGCCGAACGCCGCGCCACTGACGACGGTGCCGCCCTGGTCGGCCACGTCGGCGGCGATCTCGGCCGCGCAGTCGCTCCCGTACGCGGTGCACGAGCGGGCGCCGACGACGGCCACCGCCTGCTCCGCGAGCCCGGCGAGGTCGGCAGGACCGCGGACCCAGAGCCCCAGCGGTGCGCCGGTGGTGCCTCCGTGCGGCTCCACGTGGTCGAGGTCGTCGAGGCCGGCCGGCCACTCCCGGTCGCCCGGCACCACCCAGCGCAGACCCTGCTCGTCGGCCCTGGCTCGGGCCGCGGCGACGTCGCGCTCGAGGCGCGGCGCGGCGTCGCGCCAGGCGTCCGGCAGCTGCGACGCGAGCGTGCCGCCACCCTGGCGGATCGCCGACACCACGGCGCCGGCACCGTGCTCAGCGAGCAACGGGACCAGCCGGGGGTCGCCCGGTTCGACGACGAGGCTCAGCGCGAGCCGTGCCTCGGCGTCGCGCAGCGCGTCGCCTCGACGGAACTGGTCGGTCCGTTCGCTCACGACGTCACCAGGTCGCGCAGCAGCGGACCGAGCGGCGTGCCGCGCCGCAGCGCGAGGGCGAGCTCGACGTCGTCGACGTCGGGCTGCCCGCCGTCCCGGAGGTCGCACACGGTCCAGGCCACCCTCAGGACCCGGTCGGCCGAGCGCGCCGAGAGTCGCTGCCCGCGCAGGTGGGAGTCGACGAGGCGTCGGGCGGCGTCGGTGGCCGGCCAGTGCTTGCGCAGGTCGACGCCCGGCACGTCGGCGTTGGCCTGCCAGGGCGTCCCGGCGAAGCGGACGGCCTGTCGCTCCCGGGCCCGACGCACGGCCGGTGCGAGCTGCGCGGTGGAGCGGGCACCCGCCGTCTCGTGGACCAGCTCGGGTCGGCTGGGCGGCACCAGCGTGCGGTGGATGTCGATGCGGTCGCGCACGGGCCCGGAGATCCGGTCGCGGTAGCGGCGCTGCATGAGCGGCGTGCACTCGCAGGGGTCGCTCACCGACCCGCCCTGCCCGCACGGGCAGGGGTTCGCGGCGAGCACGAGCTGGAACCGGGCGGGGAACGTCGCGGTCTGCGCCGCGCGCGAGACGACGACGTGCCCGGACTCCAAAGGCTGGCGCAGCGCGTCGAGCACGTTCGACGCGAACTCCGGTGCCTCGTCGAGGAAGAGGACGCCGCGGTGGGCCAGGCTGAGCGCGCCGGGACGGATCCCCCGCTGGCCTCCCCCGACGATCGCCACGGCGCTGGCAGTGTGGTGCGGGTCGACGAACGGCGGACGCTCCACGAGCGGCACGTCCGCCGGCAGCACGCCCGCCAGGGAGTGCACGGCACTGACCTCCAGGGCCTGCTCCCGCGTCAGGTCGGGCAGCAGGCCGGGAAGCCGCTGGGCCAGCATCGTCTTGCCGATGCCCGGCGGGCCGGTCATCAGCACGTGATGACCGCCGGCAGCTGCCACGACGACCGCGGTCCGGGTGTCCTCCTGCCCGGCGACGTCGGCGAGGTCGAGCCCGGCCACGCGGTCGACGTAGGCGTGCCCGAGCCCGACGCCCTCCTCCAGCGGCGGCACGGGCGGGTCGTCCGGCTCGTCCTCTCCCGTGAGCAGCGCGACCACCTGGCGCAGGGACCGCACGCCGACGACCTGCACGCCGCTCACGAGCTCGGCCTCCCCCACGTTCGACTCCGGCACGAAGACCCGCCCGAAACCGGCCTCGACGGCGGCGATCGTCGCCGGCAGCACTCCGCGCACCGCCCGCAGCCGACCGTCGAGGGCGAGCTCGCCGATGAAGACGGTGCCCGCCGTGGCCTCGACCGGCACCAGCGTCTTCTCGACGAACATCGCCACCCCGATCGCGAGGTCGTAGTGCGACCCGGTCTTCGGCAGCGTCGACGGGGCGAGGTTGATGGTCACGCGCTGGTCGGGCCAGGTCGTGCCGGAGTTGACGACCGCGGCACGCACCCGGTCGCGTGCCTCGTTGACGATCGTGTCGGCCAGACCGACCACGATCGTCTTGGGCAGACCCGAGGCGATGTCGACCTCCACCTCGATCGCCCGACCGGTCAGCCCGTCGAGGGTCACCGAGTGCGTCGCCGCCATCAGGCCACCCCGCCCATCCGCTCGACCACCGGACCGCCGCGCCGCGGGATCCGCACCGACACCACGTCGATCCGCACCGCCGCGGGCTCCGCCTCCTGCGCCTGCAGCCACGCCGACGCCGCCCGCCGCAGCCGAGCCGCCTTGCGCGCCGACACCGACTCGAAGCCCGTCCCGTGCCGCGAGCTCGTCCGCGTCTTGACCTCGCAGAACACGATCGTGTCGCCGTCCCTGGCCACCAGGTCGAGCTCACCCCACCGGCACGTCCACCGCCGCTCCAGGATCGTCATCCCCAGCGACTCCAGGTGCCGCGCCGCCACCTGCTCCCCGTACCGCCCCAGCGCGTCGTTGCGTGCCTGACTCATGCCCCCAGCCTCGCCACACCACGACGCCCACGACAGACCCCTCGCACGGGCTGTGGACGACCAGGACCAGCCCGACGAAGGGCCTGTGGACGTGGTCAGGAGCGGGTCGGCGCGGCCTGCTCGACGTACTCGACGACGTTGCCGTCGCCGTGGCGGGCGACGAGCCTGCGGCCGTTCGGCCCAGGCATCGGACCGTCGAGGAGGTCTCCCCCACCGCCCTGCACGGCGTCGACGACGACGTCGAGGTGGCGGACGATGATCGTCGCGGCGCGGGAGCGGGTGGCCTCGTCGGCGCCCTCGAGCAGGAGGAAGGGTCCGACCCACGCCAGCCGCACCGGTCCGAACGTGAAGGCGCGCACGTCGGTGGTGCCCGACAGGCGCTCGTACAGCGGTAGCGCCGCGTCGATGCTCTCCACCGGGATGCGCGCCAGGACGGCCACGACGTTCGACGGCGTCTCGTCCACGAGGTGCCTCAGGCGGACGGGATCTTCACGTCGGAGTCGGCGAGCTCCTCGACGTTGACGTCCTTGAAGGTGAGCACCTTGACGTTCTTGGCGAACCGGGCCGGACGGTAGATGTCCCACACCCAGGCGTCGTTCATCGACACCTCGAAGTAGGCGTCGCCGGTCTCGGAGCGGACCTTCACGTCGACCGCGTTGCACAGGTAGAAGCGACGGTCGGTCTCCACGACGTACTTGAAGATCTTCACGACGTCGCGGTACTCGCGGTAGAGCGCGAGCTCGGCCTCGGTCTCGTACTTCTCGAGGTCCTCTGCGCTCATCTGCCCTCCACGGCCTGCTCGATCGTGCTCGTCGTGTCGCTCCCCGGAACACTACCGGCCGGGACCGCGCAGCCGGGCAGGCTCCACGAACGTCGGTGGTGGTCGCTCGGGCCGTGCCGACGCAGCGCCTCGACGTGGGCGGGCGACGCGTAGCCCTTGTTCTCGTGCCAGCCGTACTGCGGGTGCTCCTGCGCGAGCTCGACCATGAGCGCGTCACGCGACGTCTTCGCCAGGATGCTCGCGGCGGCGACGGCTGCGCAGCGCAGGTCGGCCTTCACCGCGGTGACGACGGGTGGGAAGCTCGGCCCGGGTGCGTCGAGGAGCGACGGCTGCGCGGGCGCGCTCAGGTAGTCGTGGTTGCCGTCGAGCAGCACGAGGTCGGGCGTGGGGTCGAGGTCGACGAGCGCCCGGTGCGCGGCGAGCCGCATCGCGGCCATGATGCCGACCGCGTCGATCTCGGCGGGCGACGCGTGACCGACGCCGTAGCCCGCGCCGTGGGTGGTGGCCCACCGGCGGATGCGTGGCGCGAGCCGCGCGCGGGCGTCGGGCGAGAGCAGCTTGCTGTCGCGCACGCCCTGCGGTGCCGTGCGGGTCTGCTCGGTGACGGCGACGACGCCGACGCTCACCGGACCGCTGAGCGCACCGCGGCCGACCTCGTCGGCGCAGGCGAGCACGGTGCAGCGCTCGCGCAGGAGGCTGCGCTCGAACCGGAGGCTCGGACGTGCTGTCACTGCTGCTGCGTCACTCGCGCTTCGCGGGCGGGTCGTCGGGCACCTCGGCGAACGCGTCGGTGCCGCGGATGAAGCCCATGCGCTTCCACGGCCACACCCGCACCCACGCCTTGCCGACGACGGCGTCGACGGGGATGAAGCCGCCGCCCGGGTCGCCCTGGTGGACGCGCGAGTCGGCGGAGTTGCCGCGGTTGTCGCCCTCGACCCACAGGTGGTCCTTCGGGACGATCACGTCGAAGCGGGTCTCGCTGTTGGCGGCGGGGTCGCGCAGGTACGGCTCGTCGATGGACGTGCCGTTGACCGTGAGCCTGCCCTGCTCGTCGCAGCAGGCGACGCGGTCGCCGCCGACGCCGACGACGCGCTTGATGAGGTGGCCGCCGGTCGGGAAGAGACCGACGACCTCCAGCGCCTTCTGGACCGGGTTGCTGGCCTTGGCGTCCTCGCTGGCGTCGAGCCATCCCCCCGGGTCGTCGAACACGACGATGTCGCCACGCTGGGGATCGCCGGTCCAGTAGGAGACCTTCTGGACGAGGATCTTGTCGTTGACGAGCATCGTCGGTTCCATCGACTCCGACGGGATGTAGAACGCCTGCAGGAAGAAGGCCTTGACCACCACGGCCATCACCATGGCGATGACGACGAGGAGGATCGACTCCTGCCAGACGGGTAGCTGGCGCTTCTTCACGGTCTCACTCACGACGTGAGCCTAGACGCAGGAGCCACAGCGAGCAGGTGGGCACGCGGGAGGACCTCAGTCCTCGCGCTTCTCCTTGATCTTCGCGGCCTTGCCGCGCAGCGAGCGGAGGTAGTAGAGCTTCGCGCGACGCACGTCGCCGCGGGTCGCGACCTCGATCTTCTCGATGACGGGCGTGTGCAGCGGGAAGGTGCGCTCGACGCCGACGCCGAAGCTGACCTTGCGCACCGTGAAGGTGCGGCCGATGCCCGAGCCCTGCAGCTTGATGCAGACGCCCTGGAACACCTGGACGCGAGAGCGGTTGCCCTCGACGACCTTGACGTGGACCTTGAGGGTGTCGCCGGCGCGGAACGCGGGGACGTCGTCGCGACGGGACTCGGCTGCGACCTGGTCGACCAGGTTGGTCATGATCTACTCCTCGCCGGTGCCACAGGTCACCCACGGAAAACGATGGTGAAAAGAAAAGGGTCGTGCGGCGTCGGTCAGCGGATCCCCTGTGGCAGAACCGCGATGCGCCAGCAGCCAAGTATTCCACACGGGTCGAGGGTTCCTGACACCGGCATCGTCCCCGGCGCAGCGCCCGGCGGGGTGCCGGGCCGTGGGCGGCAGAAGATCCAGAACGCCACGAGGGCACCTGCCCGAGCAGGTGCCCTCGTGGGGTCTTGGGGTGGGCGACGGCTCAGTCGAGCGCGTAGCCCTCGCCACCGTGGAGGACGCTGTCGATGCCGGCGACCTCCTCCTCCTCGGTGACACGGAAGCCGACCGTCACGTCGATCACCTTCGCGATGATGAAGGCCATCACGAAGCTGTAGGTCGCGATGGCGACAGCCGGGATGAACTGGACGATCAGCTGGTCGATGTTGCCGCCCGTGAAGAGGCCGGTGTCGATCGCGAAGAAGCCGAGGTACAGCGTGCCGATGACGCCCGCGACCAGGTGCAGGCCGACCACGTCGAGCGAGTCGTCGAAGCCGAGCTTGTACTTGAGCTCGATGGCGACCGCACAGACGGCACCGGCGACGAGGCCGAGCACGATGGACCAGAACGGCGTCAGGTTGGCGCAGGCCGGCGTGATCGCGACCAGACCGGCCACGACACCGGAGGCGGCGCCGACGGCGGTGGCCTTCCCGTGACGGAAGTGCTCGACCACGATGAAGCCGATGGCCGCTGCGGCCGGGCAGACGATCGTGTTGACGAAGATCAGCGCAGCCTGGCCGTCCGCGGTGGCGGCGCCGCCGTTGAAGCCGAACCAGCCGAACCACAGCACCGCGGCACCGATGAGGACGAGCGGCACGTTGTGCGGGACGGCGGTCTCCTTGCTGAAGACCTTGCGCTTGCCCAGGACGAGCGCGAGGGCCAGGGCGGCCGCGCCGGCGTTGATGTGCACCGCGGTGCCGCCGGCGAAGTCGATCGTCTCGGTGCTCAGGCCCAGGTGGGTGCCGAGCTGGCCGACCCAGCCGGTGAAGGTCGTCGTGTCACCGTCCACGACGAACGAGAACACCCACGAGGCGACCGGGAAGTAGACCAGCACGGAGAAGAACCCGGCGAACAGCAGCCAGGGGAAGAACCGCGCACGGTCGGCGATGGCGCCCGAGATGAGGGCGACGGTGATGATCGCGAAGGTCGACCCGAAGGCCGCCGCCGCGAGGACAGCACCGGCGCTGGCGTCACCGCCGAACGCGGCCTTGGCCGCGTCGTTCAGCGCGAAGTCGGAGAACGGGTTGCCGAGCACCTCGGGGATCCAGTCGTTGCTGGTTCCGTCCACGAAGGCCATGTTGGCACCGAAGAGCATCCAGAGGACGCCCACGAGGCCCATCGTGCCGAAGCTGAGCATCATCATGGACACGACGCTCTTGGCCTTGACCAGACCGCCGTAGAAGAAGGCGAGGCCTGGCGTCATGAAGAGCACCAGCGCTGCCGTGATAAGCAGCCAGTAGGTCGGGAAATTCATCGAGTGTCTCTCTCGTCGTCAGGGGGCGAGCAGGGAGGACCCCGCGAGGGGGCGACACGCGGCGACGCTGCTGCGTGGTTCCTGCGTCATGCTGGCGACAGGAGGTTGTGCGGGGCTTGCCTCCGGGTCACAGGAGCGTTACGACGACGAGCCTCGGGTTAACTCGATGTTTCGGACGCGTCACCGAGCAGGTCCGGGCGCCGCTCGCGGGTGCGCTGCAGCGCCTGCTCGTGCCGCCAGGCGGCGATCGCGCCGTGGTGGCCGGACAGCAGGACGTCGGGCACCGTGTGGCCGCGCCACGTGGCCGGCTTGGTGTACACGGGGTACTCCAGGAGGCCGTCCTCGCCGTGCGACTCCTCGGCGAGCGAGGCGGGGTTGCCCATGAAGCCGGGGACGAGGCGCACGACGGCCTCGATCACCGCGAGCGCGGCGACCTCTCCCCCGTTGAGGACGAAGTCGCCGAGGGAGACCTCCTCGACGCGCCAGCGCTCGCGGGCGTGGTCGATGACGCGCTGGTCGATCCCCTCGTAGCGACCGCACGCGAACACGAGGTGCCGCTCGCGGCTGAGGTCGTGCGCGAGGGACTGGCGGAACGGGGTGCCCGACGGCGTGGGCACCACGACGACGCTGTCGTCGGTGGCGACCGTGTCGAGGGCCTCGCCCCACGGCTCGGGCTTCATGACCATGCCGGCGCCGCCGCCGTAGGGCGTGTCGTCGACGGTGCGATGCCGGTCGTGGGTGAAGTCGCGCAGGTCGTGCGTCGCGATCTGCAGCAGACCCTTCTCGCGGGCCCGGCCGGCGAGCGACAGGTCGAGCGCGTCGAGGTACGCCGGGAAGATGGAGACGACGTCGATGCGCAGGGTCGGGGCGTCGGGCTCGCTCATGCGTCGGCACCGCCGGCGGCCCGCTCGGGCTCGGCGACGGCCTGGGCGTCGGGGTCGAGCAGACCGGGCACGTCGGCGAGCGTCACGTGGCCCGCACCCAGGTCGACGTCGGGGACGAGCGCGACCACGAACGGCACGAGCACGCCGCGCGCGCCCGCGTCGAGGTCGAGCGACAGCAGGTCCTGCTCGGGCAGGTGGAGCACGTCGGCGACGACCCCGACGTCGGTGCCGGCGTGGTCGTGCACGCGCAGGCCGACGAGCTGGTGGTCGTAGTAGGCGTCGTCGTCCTCGGGCACGTCGTCGGGGTCGACGTCGACCTCGAGGACGCGTCCGTGCAGGGCCTCGGCCGCGGTGCGGTCGCCGACGCCCTCCAGACGCAGCAGGAGCCGCCCGGAGTGGTTCCGGGCGGCTGCCACGACGACGGTGCGGTCGCCGGCGACGAGGGCGGTGCCAGGTGCGAAGCGACGCTCCGGCTCGTCGGTGCGGACCTGGACGGCGAGCTCGCCCTTGATGCCGTGGGCCCGGCCGATGCGGCCGACGACGACGCGCACGTCAGGTCCTCAGCGCTGGCGGTCGACGTCCACGAAGTCGATGCGGGCACCCTTGGTGCCGGCGATCGCTCCGGTGACGGTGCGGATCGCCGACGCGGTACGACCGGAGCGGCCGATCACCTTGCCGAGGTCGGCAGGGTTGACCCGCACCTCGAAGAGGTCGCCCCGGCGGGTCGACGCGGCGCGCACGTCGACCTCGTCGGGGTGGTCGACGATGGCCGACACGAGGTGCTCGATGACCTCCTGCGTGCGACCAGCCACGATCAGGACTCGGTGCTCTCGGCCTCGGCGGGCGCCTCGGCAGCGGTGTCCTCGGCCTTGGCCTCCTCGGCGGGTGCCTCGTCAGCCTTCTTCGCGGCCTTCTTCTTGGTGGTCGCGTCGGTCTTGGGCTCCGAGTGCAGCTCCTTCAGGGCGGCGTCGAACAGCGCGGCCTTGTCGGCCTTCGGCTCGGGCTGCTTGAGGGTGCTGGTGCCACCGATGTCGCCGGTGATCTTGAGCAGCGCGGCGACGGCCTCGGTGGGCTGGGCGCCGACGCCAAGCCAGTACTGGGCGCGCTCGGAGACGACGTGGATCGTCGACGGCTCGGTCTTCGGGTTGTACGTGCCGATCTCCTCGATCACACGACCGTCGCGCTTGGTGCGCGAGTCGGCGACGACGATGCGGTAGTACGGGGTGCGGATCTTGCCCATCCGCTTCAGGCGAATCTTGACGGCCACGGGTGTGGTGTCTCCTCAGGTCTCTGTGGTGGGGTGACGTGGCGAGCCGGGTGGGGTCACGACTCGGTCACGAAGCTGGTGGGCCCAGCGGTCGGGGTGAGAGGGTCCCGGCCGCAGCGGACACAAGGCGACATTCTGCCAGACGACGTCCGCCAGGACCACATCGCCTCGCGTGTCCCGGTCACCGGTCCGGGGCACCGTCGTCGAAGCGACCGTGCCGGCCCGCGCCGGCCACGAAGCGCGCCGCGCCCTCGACGGCCTCGGCGGCGACGACGGGCAGCCCGCCCGCGCCCTCGGCGCGCAGCGCTTCGGCCAGCGGGAGGTCCCACTGCCCCAGCACCGACGCGCGGTCCGCGCGGAGGCAGGCCTGCGGGAAGGCCGCGAGCTGCTCGGCCAGCTCGTGGGCGACGTCGAGCGCGCGTCCGGGGGCCACGACCCGGTTGACGAGTCCCATCTGCAGCGCCTCGTGCGCCTCCACGGGGCGTCCGGTGAGCACGAGGTCCATCGCCCGGCCGTGCCCGACGACACGCGGCAGCCGCACGGTGCCACCGTCGATGAGCGGGACGCCCCAGCGGCGGCAGAACACCCCGAGCACGGCGTCCTCGGCGGCGACCCGGAGGTCGGCGAGCAGCGCGAGCTCGAGACCGCCGGCCACGGCGTGGCCCTCGATGGCGGCGACGAGCGGCTTCGTCAGCGCCATGCGGGTCGGCCCCATCGGGCCGTGGCCGTCGGGGTCGAGCACGTGGCCGCGCTCGGGGTCGGCGACGGCCGACAGGTCGGCGCCCGCGCAGAACGTGCCTCCCTCGCCGTGGAGCACGGCGACGGCGACGTCGTCGTCGGCCTCGAAGCGCTCGAAGGCGGCCAGGAGGGCTGCGGCGGTGGGGCCGTCGACGGCGTTGCGGACGTCGGGTCGGTGCAGGGTGATCGTGCAGACGGCGTCGTCGACGTCGTAGCGGACGGGTTCGCTCACGAGACCCACGCTAGCCGTCGGTCTGCGTGGCTACGCTGACCTCATGGCCGACGTCACCGTCCTGCACCACCCGGGCTGCTCCACCTCGCGGCACGCGCTCGACTCCGCCGCGCAGGCGGGCGTCGAGGTCGAGGAGGTGCGCTACCTGAAGCAGCCGCTCGACCGCGCCACGCTGCTCGCGCTCCTGGAGCGGCTCGAGGACGAGCCCGCCGACCTCGTCCGCAAGGACGCCTTCTTCAAGGAGCAGGGTCTGGACGCCGCCGACTACACGACGCCCGAGCAGGTCGCCGACCTGCTCGTCGAGCACCCCCGTCTGCTCCAGCGGCCCGTGCTGGTGCGCGGCACGCTGGACGGACCCGGACGGGCCATCATCGGGCGGCCGAAGGACCGCGCCGACGCCTTCCTGCGCGAGGGCTGACCCGCTCCCCCGCACCGCTCACGTGGCGGTGCCGGCGAACTGCGCGGCGTAGAGCCGGGCGTACGCACCCTCGGCGGCCAGCAGCGTGTCGTGGTCGCCCTGCTCGACGATGCGGCCGGACTCCATGACGACGATGGTGTCGGCCTCGCGGATGGTCGACAGGCGGTGCGCGACCACGAACGACGTGCGGTCGCGCCGCAACCGGCCCATGGCCTCCTGCACGAGCGCCTCCGTGCGCGTGTCGACCGAGCTCGTCGCCTCGTCGAGCACCAGCACGGGCGGGTCGGCGTGGAACGCGCGGGCGATGGTGAGCAGCTGGCGCTGGCCGGCGCTGAGGCTCCCCCCGCCCTCGTCGACGACGGTGTCGTAGCCGTCGGGCAGCGTCCGGACGAGGTGGTCGACCGAGGCGGCCTCCGCGGCGCGCCTGACGGCGGCGTCGTCGACGTCGCCCACGCGGCCGTAGGCGATGTTCTCGCGGATGGTGCCCTTGAACAGCCAGGCGTCCTGCAGCACCACGCCGAAGCACCGTCGCAGCGCCTGGCGGTCCATCGTGGCGACGTCGACGCCGTCGAGCGTGATGCGTCCGGCGTCGAGCTCGTAGAAGCGCAGCAGCAGGTTGACGAGGGTCGTCTTGCCCGCGCCGGTCGGTCCGACGATCGCCACGGTCGCGCCCGGCTCGGCGACGAGGTCGAGACCCTCGATGAGCGGAGCGTCGGTGTAGGAGAACGCCACGTCGTCCAGGACCACCCGACCCCGCACGGGCTGCGTCGGCACGAGCGGCGCCGCGCCGCCGGGCCCCACGTCGGGACGCTCCAGCTCGGTGTCGAGCAGGGCCAGCACGCGCTCGGCCGAGGCCATGCCGGACTGCAGGAGGTTGACCATCGACGCGATCTGGGTGAGCGGCTGCGTGAACTGCCGCGAGTACTGGATGAAGGCCTGGACGTCCCCCACCGTGAGGCTGCCGGTCGAGACCCGGACCGCGCCGATCACGGCGACCAGCACGTAGTTGAGGTTGGAGACGAACATCATGAGCGGCTGGATGACGCCCGAGATGAACTGGGCCCGGAACGCCGACGTGAACAGGGCGTCGTTGCGGCGCTCGAACTCCTCCCGGACGTCGCGCTGGCGGCCGAAGACCTTGACCACCTCGTGACCCGTGAAGACCTCCTCCACGTGGCCGTTGACCTTCCCGGTGGCGGCCCACTGGGCGACGAACTGCGGCTGCGAGCGGCGCATGACCGCCTGTGTCAGCCACACGGCGAGCGGGATCGTGGCCAGGGCCACGAGCGCCAGCAGCGGCGAGATCCAGACCATCATGACGAGCGTGCCGACGACCGTGAGCAACGAGGTCAGGAGCTGGCTGATCGTCTGCTGCAGCGACTGGCCGATGTTGTCGATGTCGTTGGTGGTGCGCGACATCAGCTCGCCGCGCTCCGTGCCGTCGACGAACGAGAGCGGCAGCCGGTGCAGCGTGGCCTCCACGTCGTCGCGCAGGCCGCCGACCATCCGCTGCACGACGGCGGTGGTGAGCCGGCCCTGCCACCACATGAAGCCCGACGCCAGGACGTACAGCACGATCGCGCCCGCCAGCACCCAGCCGAGCTGCGTGAAGTCGATGCCCTGCCCGGGGCGCACGTCGGCACCGAGGAGCACGTCCGCGAGACGGTCCTGGCCGTCGGCACGCAGCCGCTCCACGACCTCGGCCTGGCTCGCGCCGGCCGGCAGCCGGCTCGACAGGTAGCCGCTGAAGACGAGGTCGGTCGCGTGCCCGAGGAGCCGCGGGCCGAGCACGGACAGGGTCGTGCCGATGACACCCAGCGCGGCGATGGCAGTGACCGTCGCGCGGTCCTGGAGCAGTCGTCGCCCGATGCGTCGCGCGGTGCCCCGGAAGTCCGACGCGCGCTGGGGCGCCATGGCTCCGGCGGCCATCGGCCCGCGTGGTCCGCCGCTCATCGCGCCTCCGCCTCGCTGAGCTGGGAGAGGACGATCTCGCGGTAGACCGCGCACGTGTCCATGAGGTCTCGGTGCGTGCCCGTGCCGACGACGCTGCCCTCGTCAAGGACGACGATCCGGTCGGCGTCGCGGATGGTCGAGACCCGCTGGGCGACGGTCACGACCGCGGCGTCGCGGGTCAGCGGCCTCAGGGCGTCCCGCAGCGCCGCGTCGGTGGCGTAGTCGAGCGCGGAGAAGGAGTCGTCGAACAGGTACACGAGCGGACGCTTCACCAGCGCGCGGGCGATCGCCAGCCGCTGCCGCTGACCGCCGGAGAAGTTGGTGCCGCCCTGCGAGACGGGTGCCTGGAGCCCCTCGGGCAGCGCCTCGACGACGTCGCGCGCCTGGGCCACGTCGAGTGCCTCCCACAGCTCGGCGTCGCTCGCGTCGGGACGGCCGTAGCGCAGGTTCGACGCCACCGTGCCGGAGAACAGGAACGCGCGCTGGGGCACCAGCCCGATCGCCGCCCAGACCGCCTCGGGCGTCATCGTCCGCACGTCCCGGCCGTCGAGCAGCACCTGCCCCGCGGTGACGTCGAAGAGTCGGGGCACGAGGTTGACCAGCGTCGACTTCCCGCTGCCGGTCGACCCCACGACCGCGGTGGTCTCCCCCGGTCTGGCCACGAGGGAGACGCCGTGCAGCACGTCCTGCTCGGCCCCTGGATACGCGAAGGAGGCGTCGCGCACCTCCAGCGCGCCGCGGGCCACGGGCGTGTCGTCGGCGTCGGGCGCGGCGACGATGCTCGGCTCGGTCTCCAGGACCTCGGTGATCCGCTCCGCCGACACCTCGGCGCGCGGCCAGAGCATGAGCATGAAGGTCGCCATCATGACGGCCATGAGGATCTGCACGAGGTAGTTCTGGAACGCGGTCAGCGTGCCGACCTGCAGGTCGCCCGACGCGATGCGGTAGCCACCGAACCAGGTGGCGGCCACGACCGAGACGTTCATGACGAGCATGACCGTCGGGAACATCAGTGCCATCACGCGCCCGGCCGCGACCGCGACGTCGACGTACGCCTGGTTGGCCCGCGCGAAGCGCTCGGCCTCGCGCTCCTCGGTGGCGAACGCCCGGACGACGCGGATGCCCTGGATCTGCTCGCGCATGACGTCGTTGAGGCCGTCGATCCGCTCCTGCATCTGACGGAACAGCGGACGCATCGTGCGGATGATGAGGCCCACGGCCACCACCAGGACGGGGATGACCACGACGAGCAGGCCCGACAGCTCGACGTCCTGGCGCAGGGCCATCGCGACGCCCCCGACCGCCATGATCGGGGCCGACACCAGGAGCGTCAGCGCCATGAACACGAGCAGCTGCACCTGCTGCACGTCGTTCGTGGCGCGCGTGACCAGCGTCGGCGCGCCGAAGTGGGCCAGCTCGCGGGCGGCGAACCCCTCGACCGCGTCGAACACGCCGGCGCGCAGGTCGCGGCCGAGCGCCATCGCCACCCGCGCCCCCACGTAGACGGCGACGACCGTGCACGCCACCTGCAGCACGGTGACGAGCAGCATCACGCCGCCCGTGGTCCAGATGCGTCCCACGTCGCCGCGGACGACGCCGTCGTCGATGATCTCGGCGTTGAGCCCCGGCAGGTAGAGGTTGGCGATCGTCTGCGCCAGCTGGAACAGCACGACCACGGCGATCGGTCCGCGGTAGGGCCGCAGGTGGCGGCGCAGGAGCGGGATCAGCACGACGTCAGACTACGTTGCCCCGAGCAACGGTCTCGCGGACGAGCCGCTCAGAGCAGGTCCCTGAGCTCCTTCGGCAGCTCGAAGTCCTGCGCGCCCTGCTGGCCGCCGAAGCCGAACGCCTCGGCGCCGTCCTTCGCGGCCGGCTTCTGCTGGGACGCCTGGGCCCGCTTGGCCGGGTTGCCCGACACGCGCTTGCCCTTCTTCTTCTGGTTCTGCGGCTTCTGGCGGGCGCCGGCCCGCTTGCCGACGCCGGGCATGCCGGGGACGCCGCCCATGCCGGGCATGCCCCCGCCCTTCGCCATCTGCTGCATCATCTTGCGTGCCTCGAAGAAGCGGGTGACGAGCTGGTTGACGTCCTGCACCGAGGTGCCCGAGCCCTTGGAGATCCGGGCGCGGCGCGACCCGTCGATGATCTTGGGGTCGTCGCGCTCCTTCGGCGTCATCGACAGGATGATCGCCTTCACCTTGTCGAGCTCGCGGTCGTCGAAGTTCGCGATCTGGTCCTTGAACTGGCCCATGCCCGGGAGCAGGCCCATGAGCTTGCTCATGGACCCCATCTTCGACAGGGTCTCCATCTGCTTGAGGAAGTCCTGGAGCGTGAAGGTGCCCCCGAGCATGCGCTCGGCGTCCTTCTCGGCCTGCTCGGCGTCGTAGACCTTCTCGGCCTGCTCGATGAGCGACAGCATGTCGCCCATGTCGAGGATCCGGCCGGCCATGCGGTCGGGGTGGAAGACGTCGAAGTCGGTGAGCTTCTCGCCCGTGGAGGCGAACATGATGGGCCGGCCGGTGATCTCGCGGACCGACAGCGCAGCACCGCCCCGGGCGTCGCCGTCGAGCTTGGTGAGCACCACGCCGGTGAAGTCAACGCCCTCGGCGAACGCCTCGGCCGTCTGCACGGCGTCCTGGCCGATCATCGCGTCGATGACGAACAGGACCTCGTCGGGGTTCACGGCGTCGCGGATGTCGCGCGCCTGCTGCATGAGGTCGGCGTCGATGCCGAGGCGTCCGGCGGTGTCGACCACGACGACGTCGTGCAGGGTGCGGCGGGCCTCGGCGATCGCGTCGCGGGCCACCTGCACGGGGTCGCCGACGGAGCGGGTGCCCTCGGCGCCCCCGTCGCCGCCGCCGGTGTTGCCGGCCTCGGGGGCGAACACGGTGACGCCGGCCTGCTGGCCGACGACCTGCAGCTGGTTGACGGCGTTGGGGCGCTGCAGGTCGCAGGCCACGAGCATCGGGCTGTTGCCCTGCTCCTTGAGCCAGCGGCCGAGCTTGCCCGCGAGCGTGGTCTTGCCCGCTCCCTGGAGGCCGGCGAGCATGATGACGGTCGGCGGGTTCTTCGCGAACCGGACGCGGCGCGTCTCGCCGCCGAGGATCGTCACGAGCTCCTCGTTGACGATCTTGACGACCTGCTGCGCCGGGTTGAGCGCCTTGGAGACCTCGACGCCCAGCGCGCGCTCCTTGACCCGCGCCGTGAACGCGCGGACCACCGGGACGGCGACGTCGGCATCGAGCAGGGCGAGACGGATCTCGCGCGCGGTGGCGTCGATGTCGGCCTCGCTGAGCCGTCCCTTGCCGCGCAGGTTCTTGAACGCGGACTGGAGGCGGTCTTGCAGGGAGTCGAACATGGGCTCCAGCCTACCGAGCGGGCCCGGCGACGCCGACGACCCCGGTCGGCCAAGCCCCGCGAACCAGCTCGCTCAGACCAGGGCCGCGTCGACCGCCTCGTGCAGCCGACGGGTGGCTGCCTCGTCGAGCGGCTCGCCGTCGGCGTCGACCACGTAGAAGACGTCGCGTGCCTCGTCGCCGTAGGTCGACAGGTGCGCCGAGCGGATCGAGCAGTCGACGGCGGCGATCGCGGCGCAGACCGTCCACACGAGTCCGCGGCGGTCCGCGGCCCGGACCTCGAGGAGCGTCGCCGACTCCGACAGGCCCGGCAGCACCCTGACGCGGGCCGGCAGCCCCTCCACCGGGGTGAGCGTCATGCGTCGCTCGAGCGGCACGTCGCCGGCGAGGACGGGCAGCAGACGCTCGCGCACCGCGCTGGCCAGGAGGTCGGGCCGGGCCACCTCCCACAGCGACACGGCCGCGTCGTCCTGGGTGACCACGCGCACCGAGCGCACGGCGAGACCCTGGAGCGCGAGCCCTCCGGCGATGAGGGCCATCACCCCGGGGCGGTCGGCGGTGACGACCGTGACGAGCGACCCGCCGTGGTGGTCGACGACGTCGAGACGGACCTCGCCCCGGCGCGCACGCGCCAGGGCGTCGGCGGACGGGAAGGGCAGCTCGGCAGGCCAGCCCTCGTACGCGTCGGACGTGGTCGCGGGCGCCGTGCCCGCGAGGTGCTGGTGCGTCTTGGCCACCAGCCCCTCGATCAGGCCGCGCCGCCACGAGGTCCACGCCGTGGGGCCGGTCGAGCGCGCGTCGGCCTGGGTGAGGCTGGCCAGGAGGTCGAGGAAGGCGGCGTCGCCGACGATCTCCGCCACGTTCGCCGCCGTGGCAGGGTCCTCGATGTCGCGACGGGTGGCGACCGTGCCGAGGAGCAGGTGCCAGCGCACGAGCCTGCCCACGACGGCGGCGTCGGCGGGCGGGAAGCCCCAGCGCAGCGCGACGGCCTCCGCCATCGGGGCACCGACCTCGCTGTGGTCGCCGGGCCTGCCCTTGCCGATGTCGTGCAGCAGCGCGGCGACGGCGAGGAGGTCGGGACGCGCGACGTCGCGGCGCAGCGTCGAGGCCACCACGCACGTCTCGACGCTGTGCCGGTCCACCGTGAACCGGTGCACCGGCGAGCTCGAGCCGCGCAGCCGCACGTCGGCCCACTCCGGCAGCCAGCGGTCGACCACGCCTGCGATGTCGAGCTCGTCCCACACCTCGACGAGACCGTGGCCCGCAGTGAGCAGGTCGACCAGGGAGCGGCGGGCCGCAGCCGGCCACGGCTCCTCGAGCGGCCCCAGGTCGCGCGCGAGGCGCTGGGCGGTCCCGGCCGCGAACGGGAGGCCGGCCCGGGCCGCGACGGCGGCGGCCCTCAGCGCGACGGCGGGGTCGCGGCGCGGGTCAGCGTCGGCGGTGAGCACGACCTCGTCGCCGAGCCAGCCGACGCCGGCGTCGACCTGCACCACCGCAGGCCCGGTGCGTCGCAGGCCGGGCCGGGGTCGCGGGCTCGCCCGCGGCGCGAGGACGGCGTCGAGCCGGCGCCAGGTCACGTCGGCGACGTGCGCGATGCGACGTCCGAGGTGGCGCACGTGCAGGTCGAGGGCCTGCGGCTCCATCCCGACGGCCTCGGCGACCGCCGGCACGTCCTCCATCGCGAGCCGGTCGGTGCGGCGCCCGGTGCTGGTGTGGAGCGCGTCGCGCACGTCGAGCAGCGCGGAGCGCAGCTCCTCGACCTCCGCGTGGGGCACGTCGACGAGCCACGTCGCGACGAGGGCGCGCAGGTCGACGCCGTCGCGCAGGCCTCCCCCGGACTCCTTGAGGTCGGGCACCGCGGCGTAGGCCAGCCAGCCCGAGCGCTCGAGCCGCTGGCGACGCCCGGCGCGCAGGTCCTCGACCCGGGTGCGCGCCTCGCGGCGCCAGTCGGCCAGCACGTGGGAGCGCAGCGCGAGGACGAGCCCAGCGTCGCCGGCCACCGTCCGCGCGTCGAGCATGCCCATGGCGGCGCGGTGGTCCTCCGCTGCCGTGGCGCGCATCTGCACGGCGTCGCGGACGGAGTGGTCGAGCGGGATGCGCGCGTCCCACAGCGGGTACCAGAGCGCCTCGGCGACCTCGCGGACCCGGTCCTCGGGCACGGCGGGGTCGTGCAGCAGGACGACGTCGAGGTCGCTGGACGGCGAGAGCTCGCGTCGCCCGTAGCCACCGACCGCGACGGCGACCAGGCCCGTGGGGTCGGGCCCGACCGCCGCCGTGAACGCGTCGGCGACCAGGCGGTCGGCGTCGTCGGCCCGGCGGCGTCGGTCGGAGGCGGTGCTCGGCGGGTGGCTCACGGCACCAGCCTGCCGCACCCGACCACCCGGGACGCACCGCAGCCCACGACCGGTGCGGTCGTGGGCTGCGGCGGGGTCGGGCGAGAGGTCAGAGGGCGGCCTCGTCGGTCTCGCCGGTGCGCACGCGCACCACCGAGTCGACGGGGACGACCCACACCTTGCCGTCGCCGATCTTGCCGGTCTGGGCGGCTGCCGTGATGGTGCTGACGACCGTCTCGACGTCGGCGGCGTCGACGACGACCTCCAGGCGGATCTTCGGCACGAGGGTGACGTCGTACTCAGCCCCGCGGTAGACCTCCGTGTGGCCCTTCTGCTGGCCGTAGCCGCTGGCCTCGGTGACGGTCATGCCGGCGACGCCGGCGGACGCGAGGGCCTCGCGGACCTCTTCCCACTTGTGCGGCTTGATGACCGCGGTCACGAGCTTCATCATCAGACTCCCGTCTTGAAGGGCGAACCACCGGAACCGCCGGTGTAGTCGTACGCGGACTCGAGGTGCTCGACCTGGTCGATGCCGGAGACCTCGTCCTCCGGGTCGATCCGGAAGCCGATCGTCATGTCGATCAACTTACCGATGATGTACGTGAGCACGAACGAGAAGACCATGACGACGACGGCGGCCAGCACCTGCTTGCCGAGCAGCTCGGCGTTGCCACCGTAGAAGAGTCCGTCGACGGGCGCACCGCCACCGGGCGCCGTCGTGGCGAGGAAGCCGATGAGGACGGTGCCGATGAGCCCGCCCACGAGGTGCACGCCGACGACGTCGAGCGAGTCGTCGAAGCCGAGCTTCCACTTGAGGCCGACCGCTGCGGCGCACACGACACCGGCGACCAGGCCCAGGATGACCGACCCGAACGGCGACAGCGCACCGGCGGCGGGCGTGATGGCGACGAGGCCGGCGACGGCACCCGACGCGGCGCCGAGGCTGGTGCCCTTCTTCTCCTTGACGAACTCGTAGGCGAGCCAGCCGACGATCGCGCCGGCGGTGGCCACCGCGGTGTTGACGAAGGCGAGACCGGCCAGGCCGTTCGCGCCGAGCGCCGAGCCGGCGTTGAAGCCGAACCAGCCGAACCAGAGGAGGCCGGCGCCCAGCAGCACGAACGGCAGGTTGTGCGGACGCATCGGGTCGCGCTTCCAGCCGGTGCGCTTGCCGAGCACGAGGGCGAGTGCGAGACCGGCCGCACCGGCGTTGATGTGCACCGCGGTGCCGCCCGCGAAGTCGACGGCCTCGAGCTTGGTGGCGATCCAGCCGCCCCCCTCCCCGTCACTGCCGCCGAAGTCGAAGACCCAGTGCGCGACGGGGAAGTAGACGACGGTGACCCACACGACCACGAAGACGAGCCAGCCGGAGAACTTCGCACGGTCGGCGATCGCGCCACTGATGAGGGCGACGGTGATGATGGCGAACATCAGCTGGAACCCGGCGAACACGAACTCGGGGATCGTGCCGTAGGCGGTGTCGACGCCGATGTTGAGGAACCCGAGCCGCTCGGTGCCGCCGATGAGGCTGTTGCCGCCGGGGCTGAACGCGAACGAGTAGCCGTAGAGCACCCACAGCACCGGCACGATGGCCAGCGCGGCGAAGCTCATCATCATCATGTTGAGCACGCTCTTCGCGCGCGTCATGCCCCCGTAGAAGAACGCGAGCCCGGGCGTCATGAGCAGCACCAGTGCGGCGCTGGCCAAGACCCAGGCGGTGTCGCCGGTATCCATGGAACCTCCGTGAGACGTGATGGGACGGCGCGCCTCCCGGCAGCGCCACGTCACACGATGGACGTCGGGGATTACCTCTGCGGCAGCGTCGCGTTTCGCTCAGGTCACGAGTTCGGCTCCTGCGTTACGGGCGTGTTACGTCCTCACGCCAGCAGCGCGTCGACGAACTCCTCGGCGTCGAACGGCGCGAGGTCGTCGGCCCCTTCGCCGAGACCGACGTACTTGACCGGGACGCCGAGCTCGCGCTGGACGGCGACGACGATGCCGCCCTTGGCCGTGCCGTCGAGCTTGGTGAGCACCACGCCGGTGACCTTGACGACCTCGCCGAACACCTGGGCCTGGCGCAGGCCGTTCTGGCCGGTGGTCGCGTCGATGACGAGCAGCACCTCGGTGACGGGTGCCTGCTTCTCGGCCACGCGCTTGACCTTGCCCAGCTCGTCCATCAGGCCCGCCTTCGTGTGCAGGCGACCGGCCGTGTCGATGACGACGACGTCGGCACCGGTCTCGAGGCCCTGCTTGACGGTGTCGAAGCCGACGCTGGCGGGGTCGCCGCCCTCGGGACCGCGCACGACGTCGACGCCGACGCGCTGGCCCCACGTGCTGAGCTGGTCGGCCGCGGCGGCGCGGAACGTGTCGGCCGCGCCGAGCACGACGGTGCGGTCCTCGGCGACGAGCACGCGGGCGAGCCGGCCGACCGTCGTGGTCTTGCCGGTGCCGTTGACGCCCACGACGAGCACGACGCCGGGCGTGCCCTCAGGGCCCTGCAGCGCGAGCGAGCGGTCGAGGGTCGGGTCGACGAGCGCGACGAGCTCCTCGCGCAACGCCCGGCGCGCGGCCTCGGGGTCGGTGATGCCCTCGACGCGCACCCGCGTGCGGAGCCGGTCGACGAGCTCGGTCGTCGGACCGACACCCACGTCGGCGGCAAGGAGCGTGTCCTCGAGCTCCTCCCAGGCGGCGTCGTCGAGGTCGGCCCGGCCGAGCACCGCGAGGAGGCCGCGACCGAGCGAGGAGTTGGAGCGGGCCAGCCTCGCGCGCAGGCGCACCAGGCGGCCCTGCGCCGGCTCCGGCCGCTCGACGGTGGTCGTCGGGGCGGTCGGCTGGTCCTTCTCGTCGGCCGGGACCTCCTCGAACGGCGGTTCCTCGTCCTCCGACGGGAGGTGGGGCTCCGGGTGCTCCGGGTGCTCGATGTACTCCTCGGTGATCGCGTCGAGGTCGCGCGGGGGCGGCAGCTCGCCCCGACCACGGCGCACGAGGAGGGCGGCGCCGCCGCCGAGGACGACGACGGCGACGGCGATGAGGGCGACGAGCAGCTCGGTGTTGGTCACCGGACCACCCTAGGACGTCGGACCGGCGACGGCCGCAGGTCGACCCGCTGCGGGTACCGCGCGACGACCTCCGGGGCGTGCGACACGACGACGACGGTGTGCTCGGGCGCCAGGGCGTCGACGTCGTCGAGCAGGGCGCGGGCGGTCTCGCCGTCGAGGTGCTCGGTCGGCTCGTCCAGCACGAGGACGCGGTGTCCCGCCAGCAGCATGCGGGCGAGACCGAGCCGCTGCCGCTCCCCGCCGGAGACGCGCGACCCGTCCTCGCCGAGCACGGTGTCGAGCCCGTCGGGCCACGAGGCGACCGTGTCGGCGAGCCGGACGCGGCCGAGCGCGCGCCACAGCGTGGCGTCGTCGGCGCGGGGGTCGGCGACGCGCAGGTTCTCGCGCACCGTGGTGTCGAACAGCACGGTGTCCTGCTGCATCCAGCCGACCACGGCGCGCACCTGCTCGCGGTCGAGGTCGAGCAGGTCGACGCCGCCCAGCCGCACCGTGCCGCTCCGGGCCGCGACCAACCGGGACAGCGTGGCCGCGAGCGTGCTCTTGCCCGACCCGCTGGGGCCGGTGACGACCACCCGCGCGCCCTCGGGCACGTGCACGGTGAGGTGCTCGACGAGGTCGGCGTCCCAGCCGAGCGTGACGTCCTGCAGGTCCAGGGCGAAGCCGTCGGGCCGGCGCGTACCGTCGAGGGGGGCCGGCATCGGGTCGCTGCCCCCCTCGAGCGCGACGAGCCTGCGGCGCGCGGCCTGCACGCGCGGTCGCAGCCGCTCGGCCTCCGCCACGGCGTCCAGCACGTCGACCAGCCCGACCGGCGCGAGGAGCAGCACGCCGACGAGCGGACCGGTGAGGCCTGCGTCGGCCGTGAGCAGCGCGGTCGCGAGCACGCAGGCCGCGCAGGAGACGAGCACCACGAGCGAGCCGAGACCTCCGGCCCAGGCTCGTCGCCGGTCCTGACGGGCGAGCGCGTCGACGGCGGCGTGCGCCCGGACGTCACGGCCTCGCGCGGACGCGTAGGCGACGAGGTCGGGTGCCGCCAGCACGAGCTCGGTCACGTCGGGCGAGAGCGCCGTCGGTGCGCTCCCTCGTAGGACCGCACGCGGTGGTCGATCCCGCGGGCGAGGGCAGCGTCGTGGGTCAGCAGCCGCTCGGCGTAGCGCAGCGCGGCGCGCGCGACCCCGAACATCCGCACCGAGGTGACGGCGACGATGAGGTAGAGCACCGGTGGCTGCTCCGCCGCGCGCACGACCAGCCAGCCCGACGTCAGCAGCAGCCCGAGCGAGCTCAGCTGCGCGAGCACGCCGAGCGCGCCACCCGCGGCGAGCCGGGTGCGCGACGATGCCAGCAGGCGCGACCGGCGGCTCACGGGGTCACCTCTCCTGCCGGCCCGGCCTGGACCACCTCGACCGGGCGGTCGACGCGCAGCTCCCGCGACGCCGCCGCCACGGTCTCGGCGCGGTGGGCGACGACGAGCACCGTCACGTCGCCCGACTCCTGCAGGCGGCACAGCGTCCCGAGGACGGTGCTCTCGCGCTCGGCGTCGAGACCGGCGGTCGGCTCGTCCATCAGCACGAGCCAGGCTCCGCCGTCGCGCACCCGCAGGAGCGCCCGGGCGACCGCGACGCGACGCCGCTCCCCCGCCGACAGCGCCTGTCCCTGCTCGCCGACCTCGCGTCGGGGAGCGAGGTCGGCCGCTCCTGCGTCGACGAGCGCCGACCGCACAGCCTCGTCCGAGGCGGCCGGGTGGCCGAGCCGGACGTTGTCCGCGACGGTGCCGGCCAGCAGGTGCGGGTCCTGCGGGACCCAGGCCACCTGCCGCCGCCACGCGTCCGGGTCGAGCTCGACCACGGGCACGCCGCCGACCCGCACGGAGCCGCTCGTGGGCAGCGCGAAGCCGAGCAGCACGGCGAGCAGCGTCGACTTGCCGGCACCGGACGGTCCCGTCACGGCGACGAACTCCCCCGGCTGCAGCGTCAGTCCTGGCAGCGCGAGGGCGGGCCGCTCGCGACCTGGGTGGACGACGACCAGGTCGCGCACCTCGACCGGCGCGGGACCCTCGACCACCAGGTGGCCGGTCCGCCGTTCGCCGTCGAGGAGCGTGAGGGCCTCGTCGGCCGCCGCCAGGCCCTGGGTGCTGTCGTGGAAGAGCGTGCCGAGCCGACGCAGCGGGAGGTACGCCTCCGGCGCGAGCACGATGACGAGCAGCCCGGTCGCGAGGTCGAGGTCGCCGGTCACGAGCCGCAGACCGGCCGCCACCGCCACGAGCGCGACGGACAGCGTCGAGAAGAGCTCGAGCACGAACGAGGACAGGAACGCGGTGCGCAGCGAGGCCATGGTGGCGCGACGGTGCCGCTCCCCCACCTCGCGGAGGCCGCGGCCGGAGTCGCGCCCGAAGCCCGTCAGCACGGTCAGCCCGGCGAGCACGTCGGAGAAGTGGCGGCCGAGCCGCTGCAGCTCGGCCCAGCGGCCGTCGAGGCGGTCGCGCGTCACCATGCCGACGAGGACGAGGAAGGTCACCACGAGCGGCAGCGTGAGCACGACGATCAGCGCCGACAGCGGGTCGACGGCGAGCAGCGTGAGGACCACGGCGCCCGGCACCAGCGCGGTCAGCACCACCTGCGGCAGGAAGCGGGCCACGTAGCCGTCGAGGGCGTCGAGACCCGTGTCGAGCAGCGTGGCGACGCGTGCGCTCGACGGCGCGGGGCCGGTGCGGCGCTGGTCGAGCACGGCGTCGACGAGGTCGTGGCGCAGCCCGGCCTTGACCGCCGCCGCGGCTCGGGTGCCCGTGGTCGCGTGCGCCCACGCGAGCACGCCGCGCGCCGCCACGACGCCCGCGAGTGCCGCGGTGGTCGCGGCGACGGAGGTCGGCGCGACGCCGTCGACGAGGGCGACGACGGTGGCCGAGAGCAGCCAGGCCTGACCGACGACGGCGACCGCAGCCACCAGGCCGAGCAGCACGGTGGCGACGAGGAAGCGCCGCACGGGTCGGGACCGGCGCAGCAGCCGGGGGTCGAGGGGTCTCATCCGCGCGGCTCAGGAGGTCGGCGCGAGGACGTCGTCAGGGATGTGGTGCGTCCCGATCCGCCGCCGGAACACCCAGTACGACCACGCCTGGTAGCCGACGACCAGGGGCGTGAAGGCCGCCGCGACCCAGGTCATGATCGTCAGCGTGTACGGCGTCGACGCCGCGTTCGTCGTCGTGAGGCTCCAGGACGGGTCGAGCGAGGAGACCATGACGTCGGGGAACAGCGCCGTGAAGAGCATGACCACCACCGCGGCGATCGACAGCGCCGTGCCGACGAAGGCCCAGCCCTCGCGCCGGGCCGACCGTGGCGAGCACCGCCGCGACGACCCCCACCCGCAGTGCCAGGACGCGCGCCCGCTCGCGGATGTCGCCGACCGTCTTCAGGCCGACGAAGACGGCGCCGTGCACGAGGAACACGGTGAGGGTGACGAGACCGCCGAGCAGCGCGTACGGGTTCAGCAGGTCGACGACGGAGCCGACGAACTCCTTGTCGGCGTCGATCGGCACGCCGCGCACCAGGTTGGCCAGCGCCACGCCCCACAGCACCGCGGGCACCACCGACCCGATGAGGATGCCGACGTCGCAGCGACGCTTCCAGACCATCGCGGGACGCTTGCTGCGGTACTCCAGCGCGACGATGCGCAGGATGAGGGCGACGAGGATGACGAAGAGCGGCAGGTAGAAGCCGCTGAACAACGTGGCGTACCACTCCGGGAACGCCGCGAACGTGGCCCCGCCGGCGACGATGAGCCACACCTCGTTGCCGTCCCACACCGGGCCGATGGTGTTCAGCAGCACGCGGCGCTCCTTCTCGTCGCGGGCCAGCACGGCGGTGAGCATGCCGACGCCGAAGTCGAACCCCTCGAGCACGAGGTAGCCGATCCACAGCACGGCGATGAGCACGAACCAGACGGTGGTGAGCTCCATGACGGTCTCCTGGTGCAGGGGGTGGGGCGGGTCAGTAGGCGAACGCGAGCGGCGCGTCCGGGTCGTCGACGAGCTGGGGCGGGTCGGCGTCGGGCAGGCCCTTGCGGATGTAGGTGAGCAGGAGGCGGAACTCGACGACGGCGAGCGCCGCGTACAGCGCGGTGAAGCCGACGAGCGTCGTCAGGGCCTCCCCCGCGCTGACACCCGGCGACACCCCGGCCGAGGTCTCCATGAGCCCGAACACGACCCAGGGCTGGCGGCCCATCTCGGTGAAGATCCACCCGAACGAGCTCGCCGCGAGCGGGAGGAACGGCAGGGCGACGGCGGTGCGCAGCAGCCAGCGACCCTCCCACGTCGCGAGCGACGGCAGGCGCCGGCGTCGGGTCGCCCAGAGCAGCCACGCGCCACCGACCATGGCGAGTCCACCCGCGGTGATCATCGCGCGGAACGTCCAGTAGGTCACCGGGATGTTCGGCGCGTAGTCGCCGGGTCCGAACCGCTGCTCGTACTCCTCCTGGAGGGAGTCGATGCCGCGGACCTCGCCGTCCCAGGTGCCGGTGCCCAGGAACGACAGGAGCCGCGGGATCTTGACCTCGAACAGCGGCTCGCTGCCGTCGAGGGTGCCGACGGTCAGCAGGGAGAACGACGCGGGGGCCTCGTCCTCGTACAGCCCCTCGGCCGCCGCCATCTTCATCGGCTGCACCTCGGTCATGACCTTGCCCTGGAAGTCGCCGGAGACCATCGTGCCGGCGCCGGCGACGAGCAGCACGACGGCGCCGAGGCGCACGGCGGTCCGGAAGGCCTCGCGCTCCTCCTCGTCCTCGCGACGTGGACCGCGCAGCATCTGCCAGAGCCCGACGCCGGCGACCACGGCACCGCCGACCATGAAGCACGCGAAGATCGTGTGCGGGAAGGTGACGAGCACGACCTTGTTGGTCATGACCGCCCAGAAGTCCGTGAGCTCGGCCCGGCCGGACTCCTCGTCCATGCGGTAGCCCACCGGGTTCTGCATGAACGAGTTGGCGGCCAGGATGAAGTAGGCCGAGAGCACGGTGCCGATCGCCGCGAGCCAGATGCACGCCAGGTGGACGGCCGGCTTGAGCCGGTCCCAGCCGAAGATCCAGAGACCGAGGAAGGTCGACTCCAGGAAGAACGCCAGCAGGCCCTCGATGGCCAGCGGCGCCCCGAAGACGTCGCCGACGAACCGCGAGTAGTCGCTCCAGTTCATGCCGAACTGGAACTCCTGGACGATGCCCGTCGCGATGCCGAGCGCGAAGTTGATCAGGAAGAGCTTGCCGTAGAAGCGCGTGAGCCGGAGGTACTTCTCGTTCCCCGTGCGGTGCCACGCGGTCTGCAGCATGGCGACGAGGAAGACCAGCCCGATCGTGACCGGGACGAAGAAGAAGTGGTAGACGGTCGTGATGCCGAACTGCCACCGGGCGATGTCGAGCGCTTCCATGCGACGCCTCCGCTGCGTGAACTACTACGTCTCGTAGTAACTACTACCGAGCGTAGGACTCGCGGCGTCGTCCCGGCAAGCCAAACTCCTACATCGCGTAGTAGATTAGGTCACATGCCCCCGTCCTCCCGCTCCCTCGGCTCCCTCGAGCGCTCCGTCATGGACGTCCTCTGGCGTGCCACCAGCGCCTTGACCGTCCGCGAGGTGCAGGAGCAGCTCGAGGCCGGCGGGTCCGCCGACCTCGCCTACACGACCGTCATGACGGTGCTCGACCGGCTCGGCGCCAAGGAGATGGTGAGCCGCGAGCGCGACGGGCGGGCGTTCCGGTACACCGCGGCGCTCTCCCGCGAGGCCGCCACAGCCGAGCTCCTGAACGCCACGCTCGACAGCTCGGGCGACCGCACCGCCGCGCTCGTGCACTTCGCGCGCACGGTCGACCCGGCCGAGGCCGCGGCCCTGCGCGCGGCGCTGGAGGAGATCGAGGCACCGGGCACGCCATGACGCCCCTGCTGCTCGGCGCGATCGGCCTCGCGCTGGCCCTCCCGGTCCCCGCGCTGCTCTCGCGCGCGGCGTGGCCCCGGCTCGCACCCGCCGCCGGCATCGTGCTCTGGCAGTCGCTCGCGCTCGCGGCCGTCCTCGCCATCTCCGGCGCCGCGCTGTCCACCGCGCTCTGGCTCGTGACCGACCCCGACCCCGCGCCGTGGCGGGTGGTGCTGCACGTCCTGATCATGGGGATCGGCGTCCTCGTCTGGGCGCGCTTCTGGTGGGCCGCCTGGCAGGTGTGGCGGGAGACCTCGCAGCGCCGTGCGCGGCACCGCGAGCTCGTCGACCTGCTGGGCGAGCCGCACGGCGCCCTGCCCGCCGTGCGCGTGCTGGCCGAGCAGACGCCGGTCGCCTACTGCATCCCTCGGCTGCGCGACCCGCGCGTCGTCATCTCCAGCGGCGCCGTGGCCTCGCTCGACGACGAGGCGCTGCGGGCGGTGCTCGAGCACGAGCGCTCGCACGTGCGCACGCGGCACGACCTCGTGCTCGAGGCCTTCGGCGTCCTGCACCGCGCCTTCCCCCGCGTCCTGCGCACCGATGCCCCGTTGCGCCAGAGCCAGGTGATGGTCGAGCTCATGGCCGACGACGCCGCACGCCGGGTCACGGGCGACCGTCCGCTCGCGCGGGCGATCGTCGCGCTCGCCGGTGGCTCCACGCCGGCCGGCGCGCTCGGGGCGGGCAGCGACGCGCTGGTGCGCCTCGAGCGGCTGCGCGACCCCGCCTCACGGAGTGCGCGGCGTGCCTCGGCGGTCGCGTCCGGCGTCGTCTCGGCCGTCGTCCTCGTCGTGCCGACGGTCTTCGTGGCGGTGCCGTGGCTCTACCACGCCGTCGAGGTGCTGCTCACGCGCTGAGCTGCGCTCAGCGCCGAAACAGCCGACGCAGGAAGCCGCCGGTGGCCGGCTCCGGCTCCTCGGCAGACGCCGCCGGCGGCGCGGGCTCGTCGTCCTGCACGTCGACGACGTCGAGGTCGACGTGCACGCCCAGGAGCGAGCCGTCGGCGGCCAGGGTCCGCCAGACGCGGTAGACGCCGTCGCCCCAGCCCGCGGTCGACAGCACGACGTTCTCCCCCGCCGTCGCCCGGGGAAGCCGGACGTCGATGCCGTGGCGGTGGACGCCGTCGTCGGGGTAGTGCAGCAGCTCGATCCAGCCGTCGAAGACCTCGTCGTACCAGGTCGAGCGGTCCTCCGGCATGCCGCGCTCGACGCTCTCGGCGTCGGCGAACCCCACCACGCCCGCGTCGACGGGGACGTCGCGCGCGGCGGCCCGCTCCACGACGGCGGGCTCGCCCTCGGCCAGCACGAGCGACAGGTACGCCACCCGCACGTGCGAGCCGTCCTGCGCGTCGGAGACGTCGGCCAGGGTCATCGCCACGGGGTGGTCGCCCCCGGGCACGTCGACCAGCACGCCCTCCCCCAGGTTCACGAGGGAGTCGCTCACCTCGAGCCGCCCGCTCGGGAGCCGCAGCACCCCGAGCCGCTCCACGGTCAGGGTCCGAGGGCCGTCGTCGGTCTCGACGACGCCGGTGCGCAGGGCGTGGAAGTGCTGCAGGTCCATGGCGTCCAGCCTGCCAGGCGCCGGGGGCGCCCCGCCACGCTCAGGTGAGCGGGGCCAGCGCGGCGCGCACGACGTCGGGCACCGGGGTGACCGTGCGGTCGGCGCCCGAGACGTACACGTGCACGAACCGCCCGACCGCTGCCGGCTCGTCGGACTCGCCCTGGAACAGGCCGATCTCGTACACGACGCTCGACGTGCCGAGCCGCGTCACGCGCAGGCCGGCCTCGACGTCGGCGGGGAAGCGCAGCTCGCGCAGGAAGCGGCAGCCGGTCTCCGCGACGACGCCGTAGGCGTCGAGCGTGCGGGGGTCGACGCCGTCCAGCTCGTGGGCCCGCTCGATGAGGTAGCCGTTCACCGCGGTGTCGAAGTAGGAGTAGTAGACGACGTTGTTGACGTGCCCGTAGACGTCCTCGTCCGCCCACCGCGTCGTGATGCGGCGCAGCACCGGGAAGTCGGCGCGTCGGGGCTCGGTCCGCTCCGGCCCGCTCACGCGGTCTCCTCCTCGCGCAGCCGCTGGCTGATGACGGTGGTGACACCGTCGCCCCGCATCGAGACGCCGTAGAGCGCGTCGCCGACCTCCATCGTCCGCTTCTGGTGGGTGATGACGATGAGCTGGGAGTTGGCGCGCAGCTCCTCGTAGATCTCGAGCAGGCGGCCCAGGTTGGTGTCGTCGAGCGCGGCCTCGACCTCGTCGAGGATGTAGAACGGGCTCGGGCGGGCCTTGAACAGGGCCACCAGGAACGCGACGGCGACGAGCGAGCGCTCACCGCCGGACAGCAGCGACAGCCGCTTGACCTTCTTGCCTGGCGGCCGTGCCTCGACGTCGATGCCGGTGGTCAGCATGTCGTCGGGGTCGGTGAGCAGGAGACGACCCTCGCCGCCCGGGAACAGGCGCGAGAACACGTCCTCGAACGCCGCCGACACGTCGACCCAGGCCTCGCTGAACACCTGCTGCACGCGCTCGTCGACGTCGGCGACGATGTCGAGCAGGTCCTGCCGGGTCCGCTTGAGGTCGTCGAGCTGCTCGGACAGGAACTGGTGGCGCTCCTCGAGTGCCGAGAACTCCTCCAGCGCGAGCGGGTTGACCTTGCCGAGCATGGCCATGGCCCGCTCCGCGGCCCGCAGCCGCTTCGTCTGCTCGGTCCGGTCGTACGGCCGGCCCTGCAGCGCCTCGTCGGTCTCTGCGGTGTCGTCGCTGGACTCGCCCTGCACCTCCTCGGAGGTCGGGGGCACGGGCTGGTCCGGACCGTACTCCGCGACGAGCGCCTCGACCTCGATGCCGAGCTCCTCGAGGGCGCGCGCCTCCAGCGCCTCGAGCCGCAGCCGCTGCTCGGCCCGCGCCATCTCGTCGCGGTGCACCGACGTCGTGAGTCCCTGCAGCTCCTCGGACAGGCTGCGCAGCCGGGCGCGGACGTCGCGGAGCTCGCTCTCGCGACCCGTGCGCGACTGCTCGATCCTCGAGCGCAGCGCCGCTGCCTCCGCGAGCGTCGTCTCGAGCCGGGCCAGCGCGACGTCGCCGACCGCGAGCACCGCCCGCGCCGTCTCGGCCTCGCGCAGCTGCTGCTCCCGGCGCAGCCGGGCCTGGATGCGTGCCTCGCGCTCCGCCGCGGCCGAGGCCACGAGCGCGGTCGCCTGGCCCTCGAGCGCCCGGGCCCGCTCCTCGTTGGTGCGCAGGGCGAGCCGCGCGTCGGTCTCGGCCCGGCGGGCCGTCGACGCCCGCTCGGCCAGCGTCTCGAGCGCCGACGTGTCGGGCTCCTCGTCGGGTGCCTCCTCGGCCTGCGCCAGCCGCACCTCCAGGTCGGCCAGGCCGCCGAGGTCGCGCTCGTGGGCCTCCTGGGCGGCGGCGATCGCGGCCGTGAGCCGCTCCGCCTCGCCCTTCGCCGCGCGGGCCGTGGACCCGAGCTGGCCGAGCGACTCCGCGACCGCCGACATCTCGGCGTCGGACTCGTGCAGACGCTCCAGCGCCGCGTCGACCCGCTCCTGTGCCGCGATCCGCTCCTGCGCCACGCGCTGGCCGTCGAAGCGCAGCGTCTCGAGCGCGCGCTCGGCCGCCTCGAGCTCCTCACGGGCCTGGTCGATCGCCGCCTGCACCTCGAGCAGGCTCTGCTGCGAGCTCGACCCGCCCGAGGCGAAGTGAGCCCCCAGCACGTCGCCCTCGCGGGTCACGGCGGTCACGTCGGACGCCTGGGCGACCAGGGCACGTGCCGCGGCGAGGTCGTCGACCACGGCCACCTTGAAGAGCAGCCGGCGCAGCGCCGCGACGAGCGTGGCGGGCGGCTCGACCACGTCGACCGCGTAGGTCGCGCCCTCGGGCAGACCGGGCCAGTCGCGGTCGTCGACGTCGGCCTCGCCGCCGAGCAGCAGACCGGCGCGGCCGAGGTCCTCGGACTTCAGCAGCTCCATCGCGGTGACGGCGGTGTCGACGTGGTCGACGGCCACCGCGTCGGCGGCGGACCCGAGGGCCGAGGCGATGGCCGCCTCGAAGCCGGGACGCACGGTGAGCAGGGCCGCGACGGATCCCAGCAGGCCGCTGATCTCGTCGGACGCGGCGAGCAGCGCGCCGGCGCCGTCCTTGCGTGCGAGGCCCGTCTCCAGCGCCTCGACACGCGCCGCGAGCGCCGCCTGCCGGCGGGACGCGTCCTGCTCGGCGACCTGCAGCTCCCGGGCGCGGCCCTCGACGTCGGCCAGCACCGCCTCGGCGGCCTCCAGCTCCTCGTCGAGCCCGGACTCTCCCTGGCTCAGGCCGGCGATCTCGCCCTCGCGGGCCGCGAACGCCTTCTGCGCCTCGTCGGCACGGCGCAGCGCCTCGTCGCGGGCGGCACCGAGCCGCTCGACCTCGGCGTCGGCGGCCTCGGCGCGGCTCTTGAGCGCGTTGACCTGGCCACGCAGGCGCGCCAGCCCCTCCCGACGGTCGGCAGCCGCACGCAGCAGACCGGCGACGCGACGCTCCTCCTCGCCGTAGGTGGCCTCGGCCTCGGTGCGCTCCGCGACGACCGCCTCGAGGGCGGCGCGCGCCTCCTCCACCGAGGTCGTCATGGCGCGGTGCTGCTCCTCGACGCGACGCGCCTCGGCCTCCAGCTCCTCGGGGTCGCGGCCGGTCGGCCGGTCGTCGGACTCCACGGCCGCCAGCCGCACCCGCTCGGTGGCGAGGCCGGAGGTGCCGCGCAGCCGCTCCCGCAGGCCCGACAGCGCGTACCAGGTCTCCTGGGCGGCCGACAGTGCCGGCGAGTCCTCGCGCAGCCGGTCCTCGAGCTCGGTCTCCTGCTGGCGCGCGGCGGCCACGGCGTGCTCGACGGCGGCCCGGCGCTCCTTCAGCGCCGCCTCGTCGGCCATCTCCTCGGCGATCGTCGTGCGGGCCGTGACGATGTCGTCGGCGAGCAGCCGGGCGCGGGCGTCGCGCACGTCGGCCTGGATGGTGACCGCGCGGCGGGCCACCTCGGCCTGGCGGCCGAGCGGCTTGAGCTGACGGCGCAGCTCGGTCAGCACGTCCTGCAGCCGCGTGAGGTTGCCCTGCGTCGCGTCGAGCTTGCGCAGCGCCTTCTCCTTGCGCTTGCGGTGCTTGAGGACGCCGGCCGCCTCCTCGACGAAGCCGCGCCGGTCCTCGGGCGTCGCGCGCAGCACGGAGTCGAGCTGGCCCTGGCCCACGATCACGTGCATCTCGCGGCCGATGCCGGAGTCGCTCAGCAGCTCCTGCACGTCGAGCAGACGGCAGCTGGTGCCGTTGATCGCGTACTCCGAGCCGCCGTTGCGGAACATCGTGCGCGAGATCGTGACCTCGCTGTACTCGATGGGCAGGGCGCCGTCGGTGTTGTCGATGGTCAGGACGACCTCGGCCCGACCCAGCGGCGGGCGTCCCGACGTGCCCGCGAAGATGACGTCCTCCATCTTGCCGCCGCGCAGCGACTTCGCGCCCTGCTCGCCCATGACCCAGGCGAGGGCGTCGACGACGTTGGACTTGCCGGAGCCGTTCGGCCCGACGACGCACGTGATGCCGGGCTCCAGCTCGAGCGTGGTGCTGGACGCGAACGACTTGAAGCCGCGCAGCGTGAGGCTCTTCAGGTACACGCGATCACCCTAGTGCGTCGGCGCGGCACGACCGCCGACGCGCGGCGGCGTCCCCTCCCGGGGACTCAGTGCGAGAGCGGCTCGAGCAGGTCGCCGGCGGTGACCTCGTCGACACGCTCGGCGAGGGTGCGCAGCAGACCGTCGTTCTCGACGTTGAGGCGCAGCACCTCGGCCTCGAGGTCAGCGACCCGACGTCGGAGTCGGGCGGTCTCGTGCAGCTGGTCGACGGTGGGTCCACCGACGAATCCGACGAGGGCCTTGGCCATGGGTGTTCCTCCGCAGGAGATCGCGGCTCCGGCGCGGGTGCCGGGCGGCGGGACGGTTGTACAGCGGCGGCTGCGTCTCAGAGTGTCCCACCGTCCCCCGACCCGGGTCAAACACGCCAGGACGGGCGACGGCCTAGGCTGCCGGACGTGGACGCGTCCCTCTTCCGACCGGTCTCCGAGCCCTGGACGCCGGTCTCCCCCGCCCTCGCCACGCGACGTCGCCTCGTGCTCGCCGCACCTCTCGCCGTCCTCGGCGTGGTGGCCGTCGCCGGGGCCGCGCTCGGCCCCGCCGCGGGCGTCCCGACCGGCTGGGTCGTGCTGCTCGCCGCGGTCGCCGTGGTGCTGCTCGGGGCCGCCGCGGCGCTGTGGTGGTGGGCCGAGCGGAACCGCCGGTCGTGGGGCTGGGCGGAGTCGCAGGACGACCTGCTCGTGACGTCGGGGGTCATGTTCCGCCGGCTCGTCGTGGTGCCCTACGGACGCGTGCAGTTCGTCGACGTCGAGGCCGGTCCCGTCGAGCGCCGCCTCGGCATCACCCGCGTGACCCTGCACACCGCGAGCACCACGAGGCCCGACGCCTGCGCGACCGGCTCACCGACCTCGGGCGGGCGCACGATGCCGGGGTCTGAGCCGGGCGGAGCCCCCGCCGCCGCGGCCGAGCTGCGGGTCGGGCGCCGCACGCATCCGCTGACCGGTGTGGTCCAGGGCGGGCTGTGGGCGGGCGCGGCCGTCGTCGGCCTCGGCGCCTCGTTCCTCCAGGGCGACCGCTGGGAGGGTGTGCCCTGGTGGGTCGCGGTGCTGGCCGTCGTCGGGGGCGGGCTCGTGGTCGGCGAGCTCGCCGGACTCGTGTCGTGGTGGTTCACTCGCTTCGTCGTCGACGACGAGGAGCTGCGCATCGACAGCGGCGTCCTCACGCGGCGCTCGCGCCGGGCCGCGTTCGAGCGGATCCAGTCCGTCGACGTCGCGGAGCCGCTGCTCGCGCGGGTGGTCGGACTCGCCGAGGTGCGGGTCGACCTCGCCGGCGGCGACGAGTCGCGCCTCGTCGTGCGCTTCCTGCCGCTCGCCGAGGCGCGCGACGTGCGTCGTCTGCTGCTGCGGCGGGCGCACGGCGCGCAGGGCGACGGACCCGACGACGCCCTGCCCGACCACGACGGTGGTGAGCTCATCACGCGCGTGCCGCCGGAACGCACCCTGCTGGGCGCGCTGCTCAGCCTCGACCTGCTGGCGGCGGTGGCCGCGCTCGTCGCGATCCTGCTCGCCGCGCTCGGCTTCGGCGCACCGCTCGTCGTCCTCGGTGGCGTGCTGCCGGCGCTGTCCTGGGCGGCACAGGTCGTCGCACGGCGCGTGGTCGCCGAGTGGGGCTTCGTCCTCTGGCGCACGCCGCACGGGCTGCGGATCGAGCGCGGTCTGCTCTCGCTGACGGCCCAGACCATCCCGTACGCCCGGGTCCAGGGCGTGGCCGTCGTGGAGCCCGTCCTCTGGCGCCGACTGGGGTGGTGCCGGCTCGAGGTCGACGTGGCCGGACGGGCGGGCTCCGACGACGGCGACCTCGACACGACGCTGCTGCCGATCGCCGACCGCGCGCTCGCCGCAGCCCTCGTGGCCGAGCTCGTGCAGGACGCCGGCCCGGACGACGAGGTCGTCACCGTGCGCGCGAGCCGACGCTCCTGGCCGTTCGCACCGGTCGGCTGGCGGTTCCGCTCGTTGTCCCTCGGCCGGCGTCGCGCCAGCTCGACCACGGGGTGGCTGCACCGACGCACCAGTCACGCGCCGCACGCGAAGGTGCAGTCGTTCGCGCTGCGGCAGGGACCGCTCCAGCGACTGCGCGACCTCGCCACGGTCGAGCTGCACACGCCCGACGGACCGGTCGACGTCGACGTGCACCACGTCGATGCGGCACAGGCGCGCGGCGTCGTGCTGCGCGCCGTCGACGTGGCGCGGGACGAGCGTGCGCAGACGGCGACCGTGGGGTCAGCCTCCGCTGGACGCGTCCTCGGCGCCGGCGTCGACGGTGCCGACGAGGTCCCGTGAGCTGAGCCAGCCGTCAGGGAGGGCCACCGTGCGCGGGCTGCCCTGGCGGCCGCGCGGTGTGCCCAGCTCGGCCACGGGGTACGGCTCGTCGGGGTCGAGGTCGGCCAGCAGCGCGTCGAGCGCGGCGTAGGAGGAGACGCCCCCGAGCTCGCTGCGCACCCGCGACCCTGCGGGGAAGCCCTTGAGGTACCAGGCGACGTGCTTGCGGAACTCCACGCAGCCGCGCTCCTCGCCCAGCCAGTCGCCCAGCAGCTCGGCGTGGCGTCGCATCACGGAGGTGACCTCGCCGAGGGTCGGCAGCACGGGCCCCGACGCGTCGGGCGACGGGCCGAGCGCCGCGGCGAGGTCGCGGAAGAGCCACGGGCGACCCAGGCAGCCTCGGCCGACCACGACGCCGTCGCAGCCGGTGCTCTGCATCATGCGGACGGCGTCGCCGGCCTCCCACACGTCGCCGTTGCCGAGGACCGGGATCGAGACGGCGGCCTTCAGCTCGCCGATGGTCTCCCAGCGCGCGTGGCCGGAGTAGTGCTGGGCGGCGGTGCGCGCGTGCAGGGCGATCGCGGCGCAGCCGGCGTCCTCGGCGATGTGCCCCGCGTCGAGGTAGGTCAGGTGGTCCTCGTCGATGCCGAGGCGGGTCTTCATGGTCACCGGGACCCCGTACGGCTGCGCGGCGGCGACCGTCGACTCCAGGATGCGACCGAGCAGGTTGGCCTTCCACGGCAGCGCCGCGCCCCCGCCCTTGCGGGTGATCTTCGGCACCGGGCAGCCGAAGTTGAGGTCGACGTGCTCGACGCCGTGGTCGGCGCAGAGCACCTCGACCGCGCGGCCCATCACGTCGGGGTCGACGCCGTACAGCTGCACCGAGCGCACCGACTCGTTGTCGGCGAAGGTCAGCATCGACAGGCTCGTCGCGTCGCCCTCGACCAGACCGCGCGACGTGATCATCTCGCAGACGTACAACCCGGCGCCCTGCTCCGCGCACAGACGACGGAAGGCGACGTTGGTGACACCGGCCATCGGGGCGAGCACGACCGGCACCTCGACCTCGAGGTCGCCGAGACGCAGCGGGCGCGGGAGGAAGACGTCGCTCGAGCCCTGCGTGCCTGGCTCCGTGACGATCGTCGTCGCGGTCGTGGTGGTGGTCATCGCCCACCAGTGTCCCAGACGCACGCAGGGCCGGCGCCGACCGTCGTCGGACGCCGGCCCTGGTGCGCTCCCCACGACCGGCACGACCCGAGCGGGAGAACCTCGGCGCAGAAAGAACATTGAGGATCGAGAAAGAACATCGCGTCGGGTCCCTCGTCAGGGTGCCGGTCAGTCCTTCGGGCGCCACCGGACAGCCGACGCGGCATCGCCCGGCTGGAGGTCGACCGAGCGCAGCGAGGTCCCCCGTGGCAGCAGGTAGATGAAGCAGAGGTCGGCGCTGGCGCCGGCGAGGAAGCGCTTCGGCAGCGCCGACGACGGGCACGGCCGGAACCGCCCCACCAGCTCGCTCGCCGGGTAGACGACGTCGTCGTCCGCGTGCGCCAGCAGGGGCAGCGACGACCCGCCCAGGCCGGCGGGACCGTCGTTGCGCACCGTCGCATCGACGTAGTACGGCGTCGCGTCGCGGCTCCGCTCGTCGAGCGTGAAGAACCGGAAGTCCTTGATCGAGCCGCGCCGCACCTTCTCGACCGTGACGGTCACGGCGCTCGCCGCACCGTCGCCGAGGTCGATGACGACCGTGCCCTCGTCGCCGACGTCGAGCCTGCTGCCCGGGTCGGTCAGCGTGACGCCGTCCGGGACGTCGAAGCCCGACGGCGACGGTGCCGGCTCGGCCTGCGCCTCGCCGTCGGAGCGCGAGCACCCGGACACGACCAGCCCGACGGCCAGTGCGGCCAGCACCGGGACCCGCGCGACGTCCCGGAGGGACGTGCGACGGGAACGGGGTGCCGGGCGCAGGCTCACGCCCCGATTGTGTCCCGAGGGCGGTTCAGCAGCCGGGCAGACGCGCCGCGAGCCACTCGCGCACCTGCGTCAGGCCGACCCGCTCCTGCTGCATGGTGTCGCGGTCGCGGATCGTGACGGCCTGGTCGTCGAGGGTGTCGAAGTCGACCGTGATGCAGAACGGCGTGCCGATCTCGTCCTGGCGGCGGTACCGCTTGCCGATCGCGGCGGCGTCGTCGAACTCCACGTTCCAGAAGCCGCGCAGCTCCTGCGCCAGGCCCTTGGCCGTCGGCGACAGCTGCTCGTTGCGCGACAGCGGCAGCACGGCCGCCTTGGCCGGCGCGAGCCGCGGGTCGAG
>NZ_LUNH01000049.1:0-30641 GCF_001628525.1 Aeromicrobium sp. REDSEA-S38_B2
CGAGTGGGGACACGCGCCACGACCTCAGCTGGGCTCAGGCCGCGACGCGATCTTGCGCCATCGTACGACTTGGCCCGGTCACGTCCGACGCGTGGTCTCGTGGCTGTACGGCGGTGACTTCTCCACCGAGAACGGCCCGCGTCCGGTGGAGGATCCACCGCCCGCGCGCCCACGCCCCGAGCGGTGCGAGCGCCACCGAACGAGCCCCTCTTCCGGTGGAGGATCCACCGCCCGGGCGGGCGAGCGGCGGATCAGCCGAGGAGGGGACGCACGCCCTCCGCGAACCAGTACGCCTCCTCGACGTGCGGGTAGCCCGAGAGCACGAACTCCTCGATGCCGATGGCGCGGTACTGCTCCACCAGCTCGGCCACCTCGCGGTGCGACCCGACGAGGGCCGTGCCCGCACCACCGCGCACGAGGCCGACGCCGGCCCACAGTCCCGGCGCGACCTCGAGGTCGTGGGCGTCGCGCGCGTCGCGCCGCCCCTCGTGCAGGGCGCGCATGCGCTGCTGGCCCACCGACAACGACGCCCCCAGCGTGTCCTGGGCCTGCGCGACCACCGCCGGGTCGAGCTCGTCGAGCATCTGCTGCGCGACCGCCCAGGCCGCCTCGCTGGTGTCGCGCGTGATGACGTGGAGCCGGATGCCGAACCGCAGCTCGCGCCCCTGCTCCTTCGCCAGCCCGCGGATCCAGTCGAGCTTCTCGGCGACCAGGTCGACCGGCTCGCCCCACGTCAGGTAGACGTCGACGTGCTTCGCGGCCACCGGACCCGCGGCCGGCGACGAGCCGCCGAAGTACAGCTCCGGCAGCGGGTCGGGCGCCTCGCGGGTGCGGGCGTCGCGGACGTCGTAGTACTCGCCCGTGAAGTCGAACCCGCCGTCCCACGCGCCCCGCACCACGGTGAGGAACTCGTCGGTGCGGGCGTAGCGCTGCTCCTGCGTGAGCCGGTCGCCGAAGCGCGCCTGCTCCGCCGGCTCCCCGCCGGTGACGACGTTGAGCAGGAGCCGCCCGTTCGACAGCCGCTGGTAGGTCGCGGCCATCTGCGCGGCGAGGGTCGGCTCGATCGAGCCGGGGCGGAACGCGACGAGGAACTTCAGCCGCGACGTCTCGCGCACCAGTGCCGCCGTGGTGAGCCACGCGTCCTCGCACCACGTGCCGGTGGGCGTCAGCACGCCCTCGTAGTCGAGCAGCTCGGCCGTGCGCGCCACCTGCGCGAGGTAGTCGATCGACGGCGGGCGGAACGCGTTGGCGGTGCCGGCTCGGCCACCCGGGTGGCCGAGGCCGCCGGGCACGCCGTGACCTCCGCCGACGAGCGTGCGCCCGTCGCCGGTCGTCGGCAGGAACCAGTGAAAGGCCGTCATGCGCCCGCCCCCTTCGCGGCGGCCAGCACGGCGTCGTCGTAGCGGTCGTCGAAGTAGTCGGCGAGGCTGACGTCGCGGCTCAGCTGGCCCTGCGCGACGAACGCGTCCCACATGTCCTGCTCCGACGGCACGGCCTCGGCGACCGGGATCGGCTGGTAGGTGCGGCGCCCGATGGCGCTCTCCGTCACGTCGGCGGGCAGGCCGGTCTCCTTGGCCCATGCCTTCGCCCACTCAGACCGGTGGGAGTTGGCCCACGCCTGCGCCCGCGCGAGCCGCTGCAGGTAGTCGCTGACGGCGGCCTCCGTGGCCGGGTCGTCGAGCGCGTCGTCGGAGGCCACCTGGAAGGCCAGGCCGTTCACGACGCCGTCGCCCGTCACCAGGACCTTCGCGCCGTTGGCCACCTCGGCCTGCGACGTGAACGGGTCCCAGATCGACCACGCGTCGACGTGCCCGCCGGTGAACGCCGCCAGACCCTCGGCCGGCTGGAGCCACACGGGGTCGATGTCGTCGAGGGTCAGTCCGGCGGTCTTCAGCTGCGCGAGCAGGTGGTAGTTCGCCGAGCTGCCCTTCGCGACGGCCACCTTCTTGCCCTCGAGGTCGGCCACCGAGGTCACGTCGGAGCCCTTCGGGACGACGATCGCGTCGCCCTGGGCGCCCTGCTTGGACGCCTGCACGACCTTGAGCTTCTTGTCCTGGTCGATGGCGAACAGCGGCGGCGTGTTGCCGACCCCGCCGACGTCGACGGCGCCGCTGGCGACCGCGTCGAGCAACGGCGGGCCCGACGTGAACGGCTTCCACTGCACGTCGTACTGCACGTCGTCGAGCTCGCCGGCGGCGGTGAGGAGCGCTTCGGAGCCGCCCTTCTGGTCGCCGACGACGAGCGTGACCTTGGACAGGTCGACCGTGCCGTCCGCGCCGACGGCGTCGGCGTTGGACGACCCTCCGCAGCCGGCGATCACCAGCGCGGCGGCGGCGAGGACGGCGGGCAGGGCGAGACGGGAGCGGTTCACGAGATGGCCTCCTGGGCGGTGCTGGTGAGGGTGGCGGACGAGGGGCGGACCCCGAGCTGGTCGAGCAGGGTCGCGCGGTGGGCGACGAGCCGCGGGTCGTGCAGGGCGCGAGGACGCGGCAGGTCCAGGCGCAGGGAGTGGGCGACCCGGCCCTGGTCGAGCACGATGACCCGGTCGGCGAGCAGCAGGGCCTCGTCGACGTCGTGGGTCACCAGCAGCACCGACGCCCGGTGGCGCGCCCACACGCGCAGCAGCAGGTCGTGCATCTCGATGCGGGTCAGGGCGTCGAGCGCCGAGAACGGCTCGTCGAGGAGCAGCAGGCCCGGCTCGCTCACGAGCGCTCGGGCCAGCGAGGCGCGCTGAGCCTGTCCGCCGGACAGCGTCACGGGCCAGACGTCGGCCTTCTCCGTCAGCCCGACCTCGCCGAGCAGCTGCCGAGCCCGCTCGTCGCGCTCGCGCCGGCTGCCGGTCCGCAGGCCCAGGGCGACGTTCTGCGCCACCCGGCGCCACGGCAGCAGCCGCGGCTCCTGGAACGCCACGGAGGTGACGCCGTCGACCTCGGCCGTGCCGGCGTCGGGGGCGTCGAGGCCCGCCAGCAGGCGCAGCAGCGTCGACTTGCCCGAGCCGCTGCGCCCGAGCAGCGCGACGAGCTCGCCGGGCGCCACGTCGAGGTCGAGGTCGTCGAGCACCACGGTGTCGCCGAACGCGCGGCGCAGGCCGCGGACCTGGACGGTGGGCGGGACCGTCGGGGCACGCAGCGCTTGGGGTGCGTTCAGCCGAGTCGCCATGCGAGGGCCTTCCTCTCGAGGATGCGGACGAGCGCGTCGGTGAGCAGGCCGAGCACGCTGTAGATGAGCAGCCCGGCGACCACCTCGCCGGTGCGGCCGAACCCGGCGGCGTCGGAGACGAGGTAGCCGATGCCGGCGGTGGTGTTGATCTGCTCGGCGACGATGAGGGTCAGCCAGGCGACGCCGAGGCTGAGCCTCAGGCCGACGAGCGTGCTCGGCAGCGCGCCGGGCAGCACGACGTGCCGCAGCCGCTCGGTCCAGCCGAGGCCGAACGCCCGCGCCGCGTCGAGGTACTTGGGGTCGACGCCGCGGATGCCGGCGAAGGTGTTGACGTAGAGCGGGAACGCGACGCCGAGCGCGATCAGCGCGTACTTCGGGGCCTCGTCGATGCCGAACCAGAGGATGAACAGCGGCAGCAGCCCGAAGTGCGGCAGGGTGCGCAGCATCTGCATGGGCGCGTCGACGACGTCCTCGCCCAGCCGGGACAGTCCCGCGACGACGGCGAGGCCGACGCCGACGACCGCGCCGAGGACGAAGCCCACGAGCACCCGGGTCACGGACACCTGGATGGCGTCCAGCAGCCGCCCGTCGGTCCACAGCCCCACGAGGGAGTCGAGGACGTTCAGGGGCGAGTCGAGCTTCTCGCGCGGCAGGACGCCGGTGCTCGACGCCAGCTGCCAGACGGCGAGCAGCGCCAGGGGGCTGATCGCCCGACGCCAGGCGCGGCGGGGCTGTCCTGGCCGCCGCGGCCGCCGGGTGCGGGCCAGAGGTGCGGTGAGTGACATGGCCGCCACCCTCGCCCGACCGTTCGAGCCCCTCGCGGGCTGCTCACGTCGTGGGCAGACCGTGGGACCCCTGCGACCTGTGCTATCCCGAGGTCACCACGGCACGTCGTCGCCGTGGCGGTCGAGGAAGCGCAGGCCCGCGCGCCCGCGCTGGGCCTCGATCGTGTCGACCAGCGGCGGGATGCTCTCGGACACCTCGAGCGTCGCGCCGGAGCCGCCCATGTGGGTCCGCACCCAGCCCGGCGCCAGCAGGAGGATGCTCCGAGAGCCGCCGGCCTGCCGCACGGCGTAGCTGCGCACCATCTGGTTGAGCGCGGCCTTCGTCGCGCGGTACACCTCGAAGCCGCCCGACGTGTTGTTCGCGACGCTGCCCTGGCCGGACGACATGACCGCGACGGTGCCGTCCGCGGCCACGAGGCCGTCGAGGCCCTCCACCGTGCGCATGACGCCCAGCACGTTGGTCTCCATCATGCGCGTGAAGTCGTCGGTGGCGATGTCGACCCCGACGGCCTCCTGAGGGGCGAGCGAGATGCCCGCGACCACGAGGAGGAGGTCGAAGGTCCGGCCGCGCAGACGCTCGCGGAGCGCCGCCACCTGCTCGGGCCGGGTCACGTCGAGCCGCTCCACCTCGACGGCCTCGCGGTGCCGCTCGGCGAGCGTGCGCAGGCCCGACGGGCCGTCGGACCGCTCGGTCGCCACCACGTGCGCCCCCCGCCCCACGTACTCCTCGACCACGGCCAGGCCCAGCCCCCGGGTCGCACCGACGACCAGCACCTTCCGGGTGGTCGCGCGGGTGTCGGTGTGGCGCGTGTCGGTGTCTCGCGTGTCGCTGCTGTTGTCCTTCATGGGTGCCCCCTGGGCTCGGCGACGAGCTTTCGCTCATCAGTTGTTGAGTCAACGCTAGCATGTCGCTCAACAGATGTAGAGTGAAGGGATGACGGACTCCCAGCCGACCCGCGCCCAGCGCCGCGAGGCGACCGCCGCACGCATCCTCGAGGCCGCCCAGGAGGAGTTCGGCACGCACGGCGACGGCGCCACCATCCGCGGCATCGCCCGGCGCGCCGGCGTCGACCCGTCGCTCGTGCTGCAGCACTACGGCTCGAAGCAGGCGCTGTTCGCCCTGGCGGTACGGCCCGTCGACGACCTCGACCACGACGACGTCCCGCGGCACCTGGAGGAGGTGCTCGACGTCCGCCTCCACGAGCTGCCCGCGCCGACCCGCGCGCTCCTGCGCTCGATGCTCACGTCGCCGCAGGCCGCGCAGGTCATGAGCACGTACCTGCAGGAGCGCGCAGCGACCCTCGCCGCGACCATGGACGACGAGCAGGCCGCGACCCGGGCCGCGCTCGTCGTCTCGAGCATCATGGGCGTCACGATCGCGCGACACTTCCTCGACCTGCCCGGCCTCTCCGACGCGAGTGGGAGCGACGTCGCCGAGCTGGTGGAGCGGTGGCTCGACCCCGGTCCCCACCGTCCGACGGGCGAGGGCTGAGCGCCGTCCCCCGCCGGCGGACGGCCGCCACCGGCTGCGGTTGACCTTGCCGGTGTCGGGGCGCAGACGTTCGGCGACCCGTTGCCACGACCTCGGCCGTCGTTCGGGCGCCAGCCGCTCGGCCGCCCAGCGCTCGAGGTCGGCGAGGTCGGCGTCGGTCTCGACCACGGCGTGCACCACCTGGCCGAGCCGGTCGTCGTCGGCGGGCACCACGACGCAGGCCCGCACGTCCGGGTGGGCCTCGAGCACCCCTTCCACGTCGGCCGGGTATACGACCGTCCCCCCGGTCGTCACGACGTCCGCGAGCCGATCCTCGACGAAGAGGAAGCCGTCGGCGTCGAGGTACCCGACGTCGCCGAGGGTGTGCCAGCCGTCGCGGACGGTGGGCTCGGCGCCGACGTAGGAATAGGTGGGGTGGTCGCGCCGCATGAGGATCTCGCCGCGCTCGCCGGGCGCGCAGTCCTCGCCGTCGGTCCGGGCCACGCGGAAGCGGGTGCCGCCGCAACCGCGGCCGACCGAGCCCGACGTCGGCCGCCGCGAGCGCGTCGGGTCCGAGCCGGTGGACCCGGTGCATCGTCGCGGGCACGAGCACCGACCACGTCACCCGGCGGCGCTCGACCAGGCGGAGCCACTCGGCGGGCTCGAACGTCGGCATGAGCACCAGCTCGTGCCCGGTCATGAGGCCGCGCATGGCGTACACGAAGGGTGCGGCGTGGAACAGCGGGCTCGCGACGAGCTGCACGGCGTGCCGCGGCACGAACGGCGCGACCGGACGGTCGAGGTCGACGGTCGCCGGCGCGGCGGCCCGCACGACCTTCGGCCGACCGGTGCTGCCGCTCGACGTCGGGGCCTTCCACGACGAGGCGACGGCGTCGGGCAGCGGACGCGGGTCGCCGTCGACCTCGCCGAGCCGCCCGTCGACGACGAGGGCCGGACCCGTCAGGTCGAGGACCGCCTGCCGCTCGGCGACGTCGAGCGTCGGGGCCAACGGCTGAGGCGTGGCGCCCAGCTTCCAGGCCGCGACGCACGCGCGGACCAGGTCGATCCCGCTCGGGAGCGCCACCGTGACCACGTCGTCGAGCCCCACCCGGTCCTGCCACGCCCGGGCCAGCCGGTTCGTGTCGTCCTCGAGCCGGCGACGGGTCCAGACGTCATCGCCGTCGTGCACCGCCACGGCGTCCGGCGACCGCTCCGCCAGCACGGCGAACGCTCGGCCGATGGGCAGGTCGGTCACGACGCGTGGCCTGCGTAGACCGCGAGGTGCGCCCGTGCCGCGGCGTCCCACGTGTAGGAGCGGGCGAGCTCGCGACCCGGTACCGCGTCGGTCGGGCCACGGAGCACCCCGTCGATGGCGTCGGCGATGCCGGCCGGGTCGGTCGCGAACGAGACGGTGGGCCCGAAGACCTCGCGCAGCACCGGGAGGTCGCGCGCCACCACGGGCACGCCCGCTGCGAGGGCCTCGAGCGCCGCCAGTCCGAACCCCTCCTTGGTCGACACGAAGGCCATGGTCCGCGCGGCCGCGACGAGCGACGGGAGCGCGTCGTCGTCGACCACGCCGAGCATCGTCGGCTCCACGCCCAGCTCCCGTGCGCGTCGGTCGAAGGCGGCGCGGTAGTCGCGGTAGTCGAAGAGCGTCTCCCCGCCCGCGAGGACGAGCCGCAGGTGCGGGTGCCGTGGTCGCAGCAGTGCGTACGCCTCGAGCAGGTCGATGCTGCCCTTGCGCGGCTCGATGCCCCCCACGGCCAGCACGTAGTGGCCCAGCTGGTCGCGCCACCGGTCGCGCTGCGACGCTGCCGCCGGCGACGCTGCCTGCTCGAACCGTCCGGCGTCGACGCCGTTCGCGATCACCACCGGCTGCGCGCCGTACTGCTGGCGCACCTCGCGGGCGACCGCCTCGGAGACGCACACGTGCCCGGCCGGCTCGAGCACCGCGCGGTCGTGGCAGGCCACGAGCTCGGGCGTCGTGAACGTGTCGAGGTGGTGGATCGTGCGCAGGCAGCGCAGGCCCGCCGCCAGCGCCGCGTTCGCGCTGATGCAGTCCTGCGCGTGCACGACGTCGTAGTCGGCGCCTCTCAGGGCGTCGCGCAGGGTGCGGATCGAGCGCAGGATGCGGGCGCCGACCGCCTCGCCGGGCACGTCGGGGAACGGCACGGGACGCAGCCCCACCGCCGGGTCGACGGCACGGAAGAAGGTGCGGTCCCCGCCGCGCGCGAGCGTCCACACGTCGACGTCGGCACCGGCCCGGGCGAGCGCCTCGGCGAGCGCGAGCGTGTGCACGACGCCGCCGCGCGGCTTGGTCGAGTACGTCAGCAGGGCCACCCTCATGACGGCTCGCGACCTGTCGTGACGTAGCTGTCGGGACGCAGCTCGTCGAGGTGGTGCAGCACGCGGCGCGACCGCGCGACCTCGTGCTCGACGTCGACGTCGGCCACCGCGATCCCGCCCTTGGACCAGGTGCGCGCCAGCACGTCGCCACCGGGCCCCACGACCTTGGCCTGGCCGAGGAAGCGCAGCCCGCCGAGCACCCCCGTCTGGTTCGACGACGCCCAGACCACCTGGTTCTCGGCCGCGCGGGCGCTGTCGTACAGGTCGAAGAGCCGCGACTGCCGGTCCTGCGGCAGCCGCGACGCCCGGTCGGTCACGCTGGCCGGCCACGCCGACAGGCAGGCGACGACGCGGGCACCGTCCAGCGCCAGCGACCGCGCCGACTCCGGGAAGGTCTTGTCGTAGTCGATGAGCATGCCGAGGCGGCCGAGCGGCGTGTCGAACGCCTCGAACCGGTCGCCGGGCGCGTAGACGAGCGACTCCCCCAGCGGCTGGTGCACCTTGCGGTGCCGCCCAAGGACGCCGTCGCCCGACACGCACAGGGCGGCGTTGTGCCGAAGTTGCTCGCCGTCGACCTCGGCGCTCTCGGTGTAGCCGAGGCACACGACCATGTCGCCCGCCGCGGCCGCGACCTCGGCGAGCCGCGGGTCGTCCTGCGCCAGCGTCGGCGGCAGGTCCGCCCGAGGGTCGCGCAGGTCGGTCAGGTAGCCGCCGAGCGTCGCGTCGGGCAGCACCAGCAGCTCGACGCCGTCCGCGCGGGCGGAGTCGATGATCGCTCTGACCTTCGCGAGCGCACGGTCGAGGTCGCGCCCGAAGTGCGCCGCGACCGCACCGATGCGCATCAGGCCTCCGCGGGCACCGAGCGCTGCGCGCCGACGATGCACTGCGCGACGTGCTCCGCGTCGGCTGCGACGCCGAGGAACCGTCCGGACCCCCACGTGTGCATCCACGGCAGGCCGACGAAGAACAGGCCGGGCACCGCGGTCACGCCGCGCGTGTGCGTCGGGCGTCCCGTCCCGTCGAACACCCCGACCCGCAGCCAGCGGTAGTCGGGCCGGTAGCCGATGGCCCAGACGACCGACGTGATCCCCTCGGCGGCGAGGTCGAGGCTCGTCGGGTCGGCGTCGGGCGCCCATGGCGGGACGTAGTCGGGCTCCGGCGGCGCGTCGATGCCCTCGCGCTCGATGAACCGGTCGATGTCGCGGCGGATCGAGGTGTAGACGGCGTCGGCGGCGTCGAGCGAGCGGGTGAGCGTGGGCGCGAACGTCAGGTCGGTGCCCTGCGCGTCGGTCAGCTTGCCGTACAGGCGCATGCCGTCGAGGGCGAAGGCCCGCAGGTCGATGTCGCGGCCGCCGTCGCGGCCGGTCACGTAGTGGTTCGTCTTCTCCCGGGCGGCCAGGCCGCCGGGGTACTGCGCCACGGCCGTGTCGTACAGGCCCATGTCGGCGAGCCACGTCATGCAGTCGCGGCCCCGGTGGAAGCGCGCGACGCGAGGCGCGTCGCCCAGCGCGAGGTGCACCTGGCGCCCCTCGAGGTGCAGGTCCTCCGCGATCTGCGCGCCGGACTGCCCGGTGCCCACCACGAGCACGCCACCCTCGGGCAGCTGGTCGGCGTTGCGGTACTGCTGGGAGTGCAGCTGGGTGACCGACGGGTCGATCGCCCGCGCGAACGCCGGCTCGATCGGGCGGTGGTACCCGCCGGTCGCCACGACCACGTCGTCGGCCTCGAGGGTGTCGGGGCCGTCGGGCGTCTCGAGGTCGAGCACGAAGCCGCCCCCGTCGCGCTCCCGCGCCTCGACGACCCGGGTGTGCGTCCGCACGGGCGGGTCGAAGGAGCGCACGTAGTCGTCGAGCCAGGCGACCACCTCGTCGCGGGTCATGAACCCGTCGGGGTCGGGACCCTCGTACACGTGGCCAGGCAGGCGGCAGTGCCAGTTGGGCGTCACGAGGGTGAAGTTGTCCCAACGGCTGTCGGCCCACTCGTGGGCGGGGGTGGCCGCCTCGAGCAGGACGTGCTCGACGCCGAGCCTGGTGAGGTGGTGGCTGACCGAGAGCCCGGCCTGGCCGGCCCCGACGATCGCGACGCGGATCATCGGCTCACCTCCACCGGCAGCGGCGGGTGCATCCGCAGCACCTCGACGACGTCCGTCGGCGCGTGCGCCGCGGCCGAACGGCGGATCTGCTCCTGCGTCGCCGCGGACGACGTGCACGCGAACCCGTAGCGCAGCCGGACCCGCTCGCTCGCGATCGTGAGCGCCGCCGTCGAGCGGTCGACGAAGTCCTGCACGGTGTAGCGGTGACCGACCTGCAGGTGGTCGTGCACGACGAGCGACGGGGAGTAGCAGTGCTCGACGTCGCCGTCGGGCCAGCGGACGGTGAAGGTCATCTCAGGCATGGGCGGGCTCCCGGTAGGTCTCGGGGCGGCGGTCGCGCAGGTGGAACATCGCCCGGCGCGCGGTGTCGAGCTCGGCGCGCACGTCGAGCTCGGCGACCGCCACGCCCGCGTCGACGCCGGTCGTGGCGCGGACGTCGCCACCCGGGCCGACGACCTTCGCATGGCTCACGAAGCGCAGCGACCCGAACGTGCCGACCTGGTTCGACGCCACCCAGACCACCTGGTTCTCGAGCGCCCGGGCCGTGTCGAAGAGGTTGAACCGCTGGGTCCACCGGTCCTCGGCGATGTCGCCCGCCGAGGAGGTGCGCGACGCGGGCCAGGCCGAGATGCACACGACGACCTCCGCACCGTCGAGGGCGAGCGCGCGACCGGCCTCGGGGAACGCCTTGTCGTAGCAGATGAGGGCGCCGAGCCGGCCGGCCGGCGTGTCGACGGCGGCGAAGGTGTCGCCGGCCTCGTAGAAGGACCCCTCCCCCAGCGGCTGGTGCACCTTGCGGTGCACGTGGAGCACGCCGTCGCCGGTCACGACGGCAGCGCTGTTGTAGCGGGCGGCGCCGTCGGACTCGCAGAACCCGACCACGAGCGTCAGGTCGCGGGCGATCGCGGCCACGCGCCGCAGCTCGGGGCCGTCGACGTCCATGACGGGCGGCAGCGAGTCGGGCTGCTCGTCGTGGCTGCCGTCGCGACCGCGTCCCAGCACGGAGAGGTAGCCGCCGAGGCAGGCCTCCGGCAGCGCGAGGAGGCCACCGCCACCGGGCGGTCGCACCTCGTCGGCGAGGGTCGCGATGCGGGCGAGGTTCTGCTCGACGTCGCGGCCGAAGTTCTCCGACACCGCGGCGAGTCGTGTCGTGGTCATGCTGCTGCTCCCATCCCGGTGACCGGGCCGCGGACGGCCTCGGTCACGACTCCGTCGGGCCAGCGCAGCCCGACCCCGGCGCCCTCGAGCGTCTCGCCGCACACGCGCGACGTGACGTGACGGGGCAGCTCCACCGGCTGCGCCCCGGCGCAGTCGGTCGTGACCATGGCGAAGCCGGGGAAGCACGTGAACCAGTCGCCCACCGTGGCTCCGGCGGGTGTCGGCACCTGGTCGACGTCGAGCACGACGCGGACCCCGCTCGCCTCGGCGAGCATGCCGGTGGTGCCGACCAGGCCGCTCATGCTGACGTCCTTGGCGGCGGCGGGCCGCAGGTCGGCGACGACGCGCCCGAGGGCGCGCAGCTCCCCGGGCGAGCGGTGCGACGAGGAGTCCCACTGCGACCCGGTGTAGCCCGGTCGCCACCCGCCGCCGAGGTCGGCGGTCAGCCGGACCTCCTCGCCCGGCCGGGCACCGCCGCCGGGCACGGGCCGGTCGGTGCGGCCGAGGGCGGTGACGCTGAGCGCCGGGGCGACGCCCAGCTGCGTGTGACCGCCGAGCACCGGGACGCCCCACGCCTCCGACGCGGCGCGCAGACCGGCCAGGACCCGTCGGGCGAACGACGCGTCGCGGGCCCCGACGGCGTCGAGCAGGCCCACGGGCGTCGCGCCCATGGCCGCGAGGTCGTTGAGGTTGACCAGCGCCGCGCACCAGCCGGCCCACTCGGGGTCGCGCTCGACCATCGTGGGCAGGATCGCGTCGCAGGCCGCCACCAGGTCGGACCCCGGCACGGGGGCGCCGTCGTCGCCCCAGAAGCCGGGTGCGGGCGCACCTCCCTCGGGTGCGCCCAGGCCGGCGAGGAGGCTGCCGAGCGGCGACTTCGTGGCCTCGGCCAGCCGCTGGACCCGCGCGATGGGCCACGAGAGCATCACGTGCGGACGGCCCTGGAGCTCGACGTCGCCCGTGGTGGTCCAGCCGAGCCGGGTGAACAGGGGGTGGTGCTGGGTCTGCACGACCGCGTCGAAGCGCAGCGCGCCGAGCGACTCCGCCCAGGCGCAGGCGGCGCGGACCAGCGCCGAGCCGACACCGGTCGCGCCCCGCACGTCGGGCCGGACGGCCAGCCGGCTGCCGCGCCACCAGCCGAGGTCGCGCTCCTCGGTGGAGGCGTGCGGGGCCGGGTGCAGCCGCACCCCGCCGAGCACCTCGCCGGCGATCGAGCGGGCCACCAGCACGACGATGCGCGGGTCGTCGTCGGCGCGGTCGTGGTCGGTCGTCGAGAACAGACCCTGCTCCCGTACGAACACGTCGCGCCGGAGCCGCCGGTAGGCCTCGCGCTGCGTGGCGTCGGCCTGCACGACGATGTAGTCCGCAGGCGCGGTCGACGCGGGACGCCTGCCGGTGAGGATACCGTGGTCGATCTCGAAGGTCATGTCATGCTCCTTCGCAGCTGAGCGCCGAGCAGGCACCGCAGGCGGCGCAGCCCGCCGCCTGGTCCGACCCCGCCATGCCGGCGACGCGCAGCGCCGTCGCGACCTGGCGGGTCACGCGCCCGACGTCGGCGGTGGCGGGCGCGGCGACGTGGTCGACGTCGGTCGCGAGCGTCCCCTCGAGCGGACGGAACGGGACGACGAACGGGTACACGCCCATGTCGATGAGCTCGCGGGCCCCGGCGACCAGCTCGTCGGGGTCCTCGCCGAGCCCGACGAGCAGGTACGTCGAGACCTGGTTGTGGCCGAAGACGCGCACCGCCTCGCGCCAGGCGGCGCGGTACTCGTCGAGGGACACCGTGGACTTGCCGGGCATCCAGCGCCGACGGACGTCGTCGTCGAGCGACTCCACGTGGATGCCGATGGACCGCGCGCCCGCCTCGTGCAGCTCGGCGATCGAGGCGAGGTCGCCCGGCGGCTCGATCTGCACCTGGATCGGGAGGTCGGGCAGCACCTCGTGCACGGCGCGCACGCACCGTGCGAGGTGGGTGGCGCCGCGGTCGCGTCCCCGGGAGGTGCCGGTGGTCATGACCATCTGGGTCACGCCGTCGAGCTCGACCGCCGCCCGCGCGACCTCGGCCACCTGCTGCGGCGTCTTGACCGCGATGGTCGAGCCCTGCTCCAGCGACTGCTCGATGGCGCAGAACCGGCACCGCTCCGACTCGTCGTAGCGGGCGCAGGTCTGCACGACCGTCGTGGCCAGCACGTTCGCGGCGTGCAGGCGGGCGATCTTCTCGTAGCTCACCCCGTCGACGGTCTGGAGGTCGTAGAAACGGGGCCGGCCGACCGCCTCCACGCCGAGGCCGGTGTCGGCCCCGTCGAGCAGGAGGCGGCCGCCGGACACCGAGTACGGGCTCCGCGGGTTGAGGGGGATGGCCGCACCGACCCCGTCGAGCAGCACGTGGCCGTCGGCGCTCGGTCCCGCGCCGTTCGGCCGCGTGAGCGGCGCGTCGAGCAGCCGGATGCCCTGGATGGCGACGTCGACGCGCGTCGACGTGCGCGAGCCCTGCTCAGGGCCCGGCAGGGGTGCCGGGCTCTGGGCGGCGAGATCGGGGAGGGCGGTCATGGCCGTGCCCTCAGAGGTTGTAGGTCGAGTTGATGATGGCGCCCTTGCGCGCGTAGTGGATCAGCGCGTCCTGGACGTCGAGCGGGTGCGCCGGGATGACGCCCTCGATGAGGTCCTCCTCGCGCAGACCGTGCAGGGCGAGACCGAAGCGACAGCAGAACACGGTGCCGCCCTCGGCGATGAACGTCTCGAGCGAGGCGTTCATGTTCAGCTCGCCCGGGAACCCGGCGTCGCCCGTCGTCGGGAAGCCGCGGGTGGCCATGCACGCGAGGGTGCCGGGGCCGTAGAAGTACATCGCGGAGTCGAAGCCCTTCCGCAGGGCGCGGGTGGCCTGCAGGATCGCGACGAAGCTGACGCTCGACTCGTGCGGGATGCCGTGGACGAGCGTGAAGTAGCTCTCGCCGTCCTCCGCCTGGTAGTCGGGGAAGATCTTGGTCGAGCCGTAGAGGTTGGTGCCCTTCGCCTGCGACGGGTGCGGGATCTCCGCGAGCGAGGCGGCGATGTTCTGGGCGATCTGGTCGTCGATGTCGGTCATGGCCTTCTCCTGGTGCGGTGTGGGATGGGGTAGTGCGGTGTGGGGTCGTGCGGGTCGTGCACTGGCCGGCGAGCCGCGGCCAGGGATCAGGGGGTCAGGTGCCGTAGAGCGCCTCGAAGTTGCGCCGGAAGAACAGGTCGGCGAGCTCGCCGTCGCCGGCTGCTGCGGCGAGGCGGGCGTGCTCGCCCGCGAAGTCGCCCCACGGGGCGTCGGTGGCGAAGAGGATCCGGTCGTGCCCGACGCCGCGGCGCTCGATCTCCTGCACGAGCCAGGCGGGAGCGAAGCCGATGGTCCAGCTGGTGTCGGTATAGACCTTCTTGCCGGCCTCGATCCAGTCGAAGAGCCGGCCGCCGATGAGCTTCATGTGTCCGCTCATCCCGCCCCCGAGGTGGACGAGGTGGATCTTGGTATCGTCGCCGTAGCGGTCGACGAGCGTGCCGACCTGGTCGACGTCGGAGGCCGCGCCGGGCGAGGTGTGCACGTGGACGACGAGGTCGTGCTCGGCGGCCGTGGTGAAGATGCGGTCGATCTCCTCGGCGCAGTCGGGGTCGGTGGGACTGCCGCCGAGCAGGAAGCTGGTCTTGAGGGCCTTGACGCCCTGCTCGCCGACGAGGGCCAGCGCGGCGGTGTTGCGCTCGGCGTCGGACGCCTTCGGCGAGACCCACAGTCCGCAGCTCACCCGGTCGTCGCGCTGCGCGGCCTCGAGCGCGAGCGGGTTCAGGTCGAAGGCGGCGTCCGGCACGGGCACGCCGTAGTTCGGCAGCACCAGCGTCCGCTCGGTCCCCTCGTCATCAAGGGTCTGCAGGAAGTCGCGCACCGTCGCCTTGGCCGTGACGTCGGCCCGGATCGGCGGGCCGCCGTAGAACGGGAACGCAGGCAGCTCGCCGATGTGGCGGTGCGCGTCGAGCGGTGCGGGAGGCATGCCTCCATTCAGCGCTCGAGATGTTTCGGACTGGTCACCGTCGGACTACGTCGTCGGAAGGACTGCGCGACTCGACTGTTTCGCGGCGGCGATCGCGAAACATGGCCGACGCGCGCGAGGCTGGCACGTCAGCGGGCTTCCCTCGCGCGTCCACGCCGTCGGCGCGGTCGCACCGGGGCGATCACGGGCGAGGAGACGACGACTACCTCACGGTCGGGCGGGCTCGTCCCCCGCCACCGAGGCAACGATGAGGCCGGTCACCGCCGTCGTGACGATCAGCAGCCAGAGGGCTGCGATCAGCGCCATCCCGCCGCCGATGTCCGTCTCACCGCCCAGCTCCAGGAGAGCGACGGCTGCCAGGCACAGCAGGCCGACCACGACCTGGACGGCCGTCACGTAGCGCTTGCTCCGCTGCTGCAGAGCCGAGAGCTGAGTTGCTGCGACCAGAAGTCCTGGGACGACGACCGTTGCCACGGGGATCGCTCGGAACACCAAGGAGGGCGTGGTGTCCGGCGACGCGAAGGTCGCGCAGACAGCACCGGCGAGCAGGGCAGCGGCGAGCGCCGCCACGGCGCCTGCGCGGATGCGGGTCGTCATCGGCCGTTCCAGCTCTTCGTGGTGCGTGACACCGCTCAAGAGTAGGAGCCGTCCTCGAGGGCCAGGGTCGCATTCCGGGGGACGACCCGCTCGATCGCCAGGTCGCGACGGGCGCACGGTCACCGGGGACTCAGGCTCCGGCAGTCGCCTCGTCCTGGTCGACGTCGGGCCGCTGGCGGTCGAACGCCCCGCGGATGGGGGCGGTGTCGTAGACGATCGTGAGCCGCTCGATCCGTCCCGCGTCGTCGAGCTCGGCGACGTCGACCACCGAGAACGGGGCCGGCTCGCCCGAGGCGAGCGTCCAGTCGAAGTCGAACCAGAAGCTCACCAGCTCGCCACCGTCGCGCGTCCCGCGCATCGTCGCCTTGAGGGTCAGGCGCGACTCCGCCGTGTCGGCGAACAGGACCGGGTAGAACTCGCGGGCCGGGTGCGTGCCGTACAGCGGCGACACGACCGTGGCATCCGGTGCGAACAGGGCGAGCACGGCGTCGAGGTCGGCAGCCTCCAGGGCCGCGAGGTAGCGCTCGACGAGGAGGTCTGGGTCGGCCACGCGCCCATCGAACCACGCCCCACCCTCAGGGCTGCAGCGAGAGCACCGACACCGCGGTCGCGAGCAGCAGGTCCCACGCCGAGCCGAGGTCGCGGCCCGTGGTCTCGCGCACCCGTCGCAACCGGTAGCGCATCGACTGCGGGTGCAGACCGAGCGCGTCCGCCGCCGCCACGGCCGACCCGTGCTCGAGGAACTCCCGCAGACCGGCCAGGAGGTGCGCCTGGTCGGGCTCCAGCAGTGGGCGCAGGGCCGCCTCGGCCAGGGTCCGAGGGTCCACCGGCGGCTGCCCGTGCAGCAGCGCCACCAGCAGCGCGTCGGCCTCGACCATCGCAGGTGTGCTGTTCATGTCGAGCGGTGCGTGACGCACCGCCACCTCGGCGAGCCGGAACGTCGCGGGAAGGTCGGTGAGGGCGACGTCGTCGATCCGGCAGGTGCGCCGACCGCGGGACCGCACGTCGACGCCGAGGTCGAGCGGTCGCTCGTGCAGGACGACGCCGACACCCTGACGCGTCGTCGAGAGCACCAGCCCGTCGGTGTCCGCCGACGCCAGCAGCTGGGCGACGTCACCCGCGGTCACGTCGCTCCCCGCGGCACCGACCACCGTCATCGTCAGCCGGGCCGGGAGCGTGAGGTCGAGCAGGCGGGTGCGGTCCGCGAGCGCCGCCGCCGAGGTCTGGCGACCGGCGAGCAGGTCCTGCGTCAGTGCGCGCACCACCTCGTCGCGGTCGGTCGCGAGGCGCTCCGTCGCGGCCGCGTACCCCGCCGACAGTGCTTCGGACAGGGCGTCGAGCGACTCCAGCAGCACGACGTTCATGGCCAGCACGTCCTCGACGTCGAGCTCCGCCACACCGCTGTCGCGCACGAGCCCGCTCGCCTCGACCGCGGCGACCCGGTAGGCGCGCAGCACCGCCGACAGCGGCCGCCCGTCGGTCCCGCGGGCCACGCCGATGCCGTGGAACTGGCGGAGGTCAGCGTCGCCGAGCCGACCGTCCTCCACCCAGAGCTCGAGCAGACGCTGCACGCCCCAGAGGCTGATCGCCTCGGTCTCGCGCCGCTGGGCCTCGCCGAGCGACGCGTACGCGGGGATCTCGCGCTGCAGGGCGTCGGCGATGCGCGGCGCGAGGCGTCCACCGTCGGCGAGCACCCGCGCCTGCACGGCCCGTCGCTGCACCGACCCCATCGGTCCTCCTGTCACTTGCACGCGACGTCGTTGCTCACCAGATGATGAAGACCATGGTCCCTCGCGCCCTGCGAATGCATCCTAGGTGACAGCGACCCCGCACCCGGCTCGCACACGAAGGAGCACGCATGGACGCCGACGTCATCGTCATCGGAGCCGGCCTGGCCGGTCTCGTCGCCGCGGCGGAGGCCGCCGACCGTGGTCGCAGCGTGCTGCTGCTCGACCAGGAGGGCGAGCAGAACCTCGGCGGGCAGGCGTTCTGGAGCCTCGGTGGCCTGTTCCTCGTCGACTCCCCCGAGCAGCGGCGCATGGGCGTCAAGGACTCCCGCGAGCTCGCCGAGCAGGACTGGATGGGCAGCGCCCAGTTCGACCGCGCCGAGGACGCGTGGCCGCGGCGCTGGGCGGAGGCCTACCTCGACTTCGCCGCCGGCGAGAAGCGGTCGTGGCTGCACAGCATGGGCCTACGACTGTTCCCGGTCGTCGGCTGGGCGGAGCGTGGCGACGGGCGGGCCGAGGGCCACGGCAACTCCGTGCCCCGCTTCCACCTGACGTGGGGCACCGGCCCCGGCGTCGTCGCACCGTTCGAGCGACGCGTCCGCGAGCACGTGGCGACCGGACGCATCCGGTTCGCCTTCCGCCACCAGGTCGACGGCCTGGTCGTCGAGGACGGCGTGGTGGTCGGCGCGCACGGTTCGCTGCTCGAGCCCACGGGCGTCGACCGCGGCGTCGCGTCGAGCCGCACCGTGGTCGGCGACTTCGAGCTGCGCGCGCAGGCCGTGGTCGTCACGTCGGGCGGCATCGGCGGCAACCACGACCTCGTCCGCAAGGTCTGGCCCGAGCGGCTCGGCACTCCCCCGGCCACGATGGTCGCCGGGGTGCCGGCGCACGTGGACGGCCGCATGCTCACCATCACCCAGGACGCAGGCGCCTCGGTCATCAACCCCGACCGGCTCTGGGCCTACGTCGAGGGGCTGCGGAACTGGAACCCGATCTGGGCCAACCACGGCATCCGCATCCTGCCCGGCCCGTCGTCGCTGTGGCTCGACGCCACCGGCAGCCGCCTCCCTGCGCCCTACTTCCCCGGCTTCGACACCCTCGGCACCCTCAAGCACCTGCGCGGCACCGGCCACGACTACTCCTGGTTCGTGCTCACTCAGAAGGTCATCGAGAAGGAGTTCGCGCTCTCGGGCTCGGAGCAGAACCCCGACCTCACCGGCAAGGACGTCAAGCTGCTGCTCTCGCGCGTCCGTCCGGGTGCACCGGGACCGATCGAGAAGTTCAAGACGCACGGCGAGGACTTCGTCGTCGCCGACACGCTCGAGGAGCTCGTCACCGGCATGAACCGTGTGGGCGACGACGACGTGACGGTCGACGTCGACGCGCTGCGTCGGCTCGTGGAGGCCCGCGACCGCGAGATCGACAACGACTTCACGAAGGACGCGCAGATCACCGCCATGCGCGGCGCGCGACGCTACCGCGGCGACAGGCTGGTCCGCGTCGCCACCCCGCACCGCTTCCTCGACCCGAAGAACGGCCCCCTCATCGCCGTCCGCCTGAACATCCTCACCCGCAAGACCCTCGGCGGCCTGGAGACCGACCTGTCCGGCCGCTGCCTCACCAGCGACGGCACGCCCCTGCCCGGCCTCTACGCAGCCGGAGAGGTCAGCGGCTTCGGCGGCGGCGGGATGATGGGCTACAACGCCCTCGAGGGCACCTTCCTCGGTGGCTGCCTGTTCTCCGGCCGCGTCGCCGGTCGGGCCGCAGCGGAGCAGGTGGGCTGAGGTCCGGCGTTGGGCTTCAGGCCCCGGACGCCTTGAGCTCGGCCAGCGCTCGACGCAGCCGCGGGACGGGGCGGCGGAGCCCGACCGCCGCCACCGTGTCGGTGCCGAAGGCGAGCAGCCGACCGCCGTCCGCGGACTCCTCGAGAACCCGGGGCGTGCCTGAGCAGGGCAGTCGGCCGACCACCTTCACCGACGTCCCGGCGACCTCGGTCCAGGCGTAGTCGTCGAGGACCGGTGCGTCGACCTCGTGGCCGAGCATCGACGCCGCCGCCACGCGCCCCTGGGTGACCGCGTTGGCCCAGAGCGGTCGGCGCACGGACGCGCCGTCGACCACCGGCGCGGCGACGTCGCCCGCCGCCCACACATCGTCCCGACGGGTGCGGCACGACGCGTCCACCGGCACGCCCTGCGGGCCGGCGACACCGCTGCCCTCGAGCCAGGCGGTCTCGGGCACGTCGCCGGCGCAGGTCACGACGACGTCGGCCTCGAGCACGCTGCCGTCGTCCAGCTCCACGCCGCGCACCGGGCTGCCGTGCAGGCGCACCGCGGAGCGCCGGAGGGTGATGCCGTGGTCGGTCGCGCGTCCCACCAGCACGGTCGCGAGGTGGTCGCCGAGCAGCCGCACGAGGGGCGGCTCCGGGTCGATGACGGTCACCGTCGCCGCGGTCCGCCGTGCGGCCGTGGCCACCTCCAGCCCGAGGAACCCTGCCCCGACCACCACGACCGAGGCCGCCGTCGCGAGCCGCTCGCGCAGCAGCCGCGCGTCGGCGACCGTCCGCAGCACCAGCTCGCCGTCCTGACCCGCCGTAGCGAGCCGTCGTGCTCGGCCGCCCGTGGCCACGAGCAACGCGTCGTAGCCGTGCTCGGCGCCGTCGACGTCGGTCACCACGCGGGCGTCGACGTCGAGCGAGGCCGCCGCCGACGGCACGCGGACGACGTCGAGCGACCCGAGGTCCATGAGCACCGACGCCTCGTGCGCCGCGTCGGCCAGGACGGCCTTCGACAACGGCGGACGATGGGTGCCGTCGAGCGGGTCGAGCAGGGTGAGCCGACCGTCGAAGCCCCGGCGGCGCAGCTTGCGCAGCGCGGTGGACCCCGCCGTCGACCCGCCGACGACCAGCACCCGACGCGGCGGACGGGTGCTCACGCGCGCCGCAGGGCGGCCACCGGGCAGGAGTCGACGGCGCGCCCCGCCGCCTCCTCCAGCGCAGCGGGCACGTCCTGGTCCTCGAGGTGGTGGACGAGCTCGCCGTCGTCGTCGAGGTCGAAGACCTCGGGCGCCTGGTCGACGCAGAGCCCGTGGCCCTCGCAGCGGTCGTAGTCGGCGATGACCCTCATCGTGCGGCCTCCTGGACGGGGACCAGCCGCAGGGGCAGCCGGTCGAGCGAGTGGATGATGTTGTTGCGGCCCCAGGTCGCGGGACCCGTGAGCTCGAGCCGGTCGACGCGCTCCAGCAGCGAGCGCAGGATCGCCTGCGTCTCCAGGCGGGCGAGGCCCTGGCCCGCGCAGCCGTGCACGCCCTGGCCGAACCCGAGCTGCTGGCTGGCGTCGCGGGTGACGTCGACGTCGTCGGGCCGGTCCCAGACGCGCTCGTCGCGGTTCGCGGAGGCGTAGAGCACCACCACGCGCGATCCGCGACGCAGTGGTGTGCCGGCGACCTCGGTGTCGGCGGCGACCCAGCGCGAGAACGCGCGCAGCGGCGACTCCACGCGCACGACCTCGTTGACCGCGTTCGGGACGAGGGACGGGTCGGCGCGCAGCGCCTGCCACTGGTCGGGGTGCGTGGCGAGCAGCCAGAGCGCGCTCGCGATCGCGCTGATCGTGGTGTCGAGCGACGGTGCCAGGTAGTCGATCATCAGCGCTGGGCACTCCTCCCGACGCACCTCGCCGGACTCGACCTTCGCGAGCAGGTCGGCGCCCATCGACCCCGGCAGCACGTCGCCGCGACGCACGACGGAGCGGGCGAACCGCATCATGCGCAGGGTCCGCGGTGCGGCGCGGAGCGTCCGCGCGTTCGCCGGGCCCAGGCAGTCGAAGGTCGCCCCCGCCCAGGGCAGGAGGTGCTCCCGACCCTCGCGCGGCCACCCGATCAGGTCGGGCACGAACGACGTCGGCAGCGCGCGGGCGACCTCGACGACACCGTCGACCTCGCCGCGCGACACGGCGGCCTCGACGACGGCGTCCGCGCGCCGGTCGACCTCCTCACGCATCGACCGCAGCGCCTTCGGGGTCAGCCGGCTCGCGAGCAGACGGCGCCGGCGCTCGTGGTCCGCGTCGTCGCTGTTGAGGGTCGTGCCGCGGCTCAGCCGGTTGGCCACCGGGTTCAGCGCCACGCCCCGCTCCGAGCGGAACCGGTCGTCGGCGAGCAGCACCTCCTTGCAGGGCGCGTGGTGCACGACGGCGTGCGCACGCTGCCGGGGCAGCCACACGACCGGGCCGAGCTCGCGCATGCGCCGGTAGTGCGGGTAGGGGTCGAGGATCGCCCCGGTGGCGTAGACGTCGGGACGGTAGGTGGGTGCGGTCGGGCTCATGCGGGGACCTCGGTCCGGGCGGGCAGCAGGAGGGACGTCGCGGTCGCGACCAGCGCGGGCAGGTCGGGCCCGGACGCCATGACGGTGCGGTCGGGTCGCACCAGGGCGGCCGCGCAGTCCGCCTCGGCGAGCCAGGTGGCGAGGCCGTCGAGGGTCCCGGCCGTGGCGGGGCCGACCTCGACGACGGCCACGTCGCGCGACGCGAGCTCCTCCACGGCCGACGGCGACGGCGGCACCGACGTCACGAGGGCCCACCGGTGCCCGACCAGACGGTCGAGGGTCGCGCCGCCGCCGGTGACGTTCGGGCACAGCGTCCCCGCCAGCCGGTCGCCGCGCGACCTCAGCACGAGGGAGGAGCGCACCAGCGCGGGCGTGGCGCTGTCGACCGCACCGGCGTAGAGCCGCGCCGACCGGGCGACGAGCGGGAGCACGGCTCCGCGGGCGTGGTCGCCCAGGCGGCCCCCGGAGCTCATCAGCACGCCGACCCGGCGGGCCAGCAGGATCATGGCCCGGGCGTGCGCGGAGCGCTCGAGCTCGTAGGTGTCGAGCACGTCGAACGGCAGCGTGCCGTCGAGCACGCCCGCGACCTTCCAGACGAGGTTGTCGACGTCGCGGATGCCCGCGCCCATGCCCTGGCCGACGAACGGTGGCGTCAGGTGCGCCGCGTCGCCCAGCACGAACACACGGCCCCACCTCCACCGCTCCGCGACCGCGGCGCGGAAGGTGTAGCCCGTCGAGCGGACGAGCTGCAGGTCGGCCGCGTCGACGTCGCCGAGCCAGGGGCGCAGCAGCGGGAGCACCGCGGGCAGCGACGCGAGGTCGTCGGCGGTCTCGTCGTCGAGCAGCTGCAGCTCCCAGCGGTACCGCCGCGCCCCGACGCGCATGAAGGTCGCGGCGCGGGTGCTGTCGCAGACCTGGTGCACCCCGTCCCAGTGGCCGAGGTCGACGTCGGTGTCGACGTCGACCACGAGCCAGCGCTGCTCGAAGCCGAGGTCGACCATCCTGCCGCCGAGCTCCCGCCGCACGACGCTGTTGGCGCCGTCGCAGCCCAGCAGGAACGACGCCTCGAGACGTTCCTGCGGCCCGTCGTCGTCGAGCGGGCGGTGCAGCACCACCACATGGTCGGCCGACTCCTGCTCGACACCGACCACCTCGCGGCCCGTGAGCAACGTGACCTCCGGAGTCGAGCGCAGCCGCTCGCGGAGCACGGCGTCGAGCACCGGCTGGTCGAACATGTTCGCCCGCGGGTAGCCCGTCACCGGCGACGCGCCCGAGCGGTCGAACGACGCCAGCACCCGCAGGTCGGCGTCGACGAGGCGCAGGCCGGCGCACGGGCGGGTCAGCCGGGCCAGGTCGTCCTCGAGCCCGAGCCGCACGAGCACCCGGTAGACCTCGTCGTCCAGGTGCACGGCGCGCGGCTGCGGGTACACCTCGGGCCAGCGCTCGACCACCACCGTGCGCACGCCGCGCGCCGCGAGGGCCAGGGCGGCGGCGCTGCCGGTGGGGCCGGCACCCACGACGACGACGGGCAGCGTCGGGCTCACGGTGCGACGCCCAGCGCCAGAAGCGCCACGAGCAGCGCCGCCACCACGAGCGCCGGCGCCACGGCCGCGATGCCGTCCCCGACGCGCAGGTGCGACACGACCGCGCCGGCCATGAGGACGAGCAGCGCCACGAGCGCGGTCGTCGCGAGCGGACCCGACGCGGCGCGGCCCACCCACAGGCCTGCCACGCCAAGCAGCTCCAAGGCGCCCACCGCACGGAACGCCGCGACAGGGTAGCCCAGGTGCTGCGCGCGCTCGACCATCGGCGGGGCAGCGACCAGCTTGAGCAGGCCCGTCGCCACGAGCACGACTGTGACGACGACGAGGAGCACCGTCGCGACGCTCATCGCGTCCACCGCACCACCGTGCGCTGCGCACCGAGGTCGAGCGCACCGTCGTCGGTCGCGATGGACGCCTCGACGAGGTTGCCGTCCTGCAGGTAGCGGCGGTCCTTCACCTGCTTGCCGAGGAAGATCCGCCACTTCACGTGCGGCGGGAGGAGGGCTCCCACCTTCTCGACGATGGCCGGCGGAGCGCTCAGCGCGGTGCCCGCCGGCGTGCCGGTGAGGACGAGGTCGCCGGGTGCGAGGTCCTGGAACCGCGCGAGGGCGGCGAGGGCCTCGGCGGGGCGGTAGATCATGTCGGAGGCCAGCTCGTCCTGGCGCAGCTCGCCGTCGACCCACAGCCGCAGCCGCAGCTCGGGCAGACGCTCGAGCTCGCCGTCCTCGAGGACCAGCAGGACCGGGCCGACCGGGGTGAACGTGCGGTAGGACTTGGACTCGTAGAACTGCGTCTTGGGCAGCTGGAGGTCCCGCGCGGAGACGTCGTTCGCCACCACGAGCGCGGCGACGAGGTCGGGCAGGTCGGAGGCTGCGACCTCCTCCCCCGCCGTGACGGCGCGACCGACCACGAGGCCCAGCTCGACCTCGTAGTCGAGCAGCGTCACGTGCGCGGGCCGCACGATCGGGTCGGACGGGCCGCTGATCGAGCCCGACGACTTGCGGAAGAAGGCGAGCGGCACGCGCGACGGGTCCATGCCCGCGTCCTTCGCGTGGCTGGCGTAGTTCGCCATCTGGGCGACCACGCGGCACGGCGCGGTGACCGGAGAGACGAGGACGAGCGAGTCGACCGGCACGGGGTCGCCGCCGTCGCGCGCCGCGAGCACGGCGGCCCGGTCGGCGAGGAGCTCGGCGGTCGTCGTCGCCGACGTCGCGACGCGGACGGCGCCGTCGGGGCGGCGCAGCCACCAGGCGTCGGCGGTGCGGAGGACGGGGAGGGTCATGAGCGGGCCACTTTCATCAGTCCGAGGAGGCGGTCGAGGTCGAACTCGTTGTCCGAGCGCAGGGCGGTGGTCATCGACAGCAGCTCCCGAAGCGACTCCTTGCCGGGTGCGACCCCGAGGAAGTCGGCGGTGGCGGGCGGGCCCCACTGGGCGAGGCCGCTGGCCGTCATCTCGGCCCAGCCCGGCTCGAGGGAGGCGTCGAAGCGGTCGCCGTCGCTGAAGTGCTCGACGAGGAAGCCGTCGGGGTCGCGCCAGTAGTCGAACAGCTGGCTGCCCTGGATGTGCCGGCCGATGCCCCAGGAGTGCCGGTAGCCGAGGTCGCGCAGGTGCTCGCCGCCCGCGGCGAGCGCGTCGAGGTCGGCCACCTGGTAGGCGGAGTGCACGTAGCGGCTGCGGGGCCCGAGGGTCATGGCCAGCGTGTGGTGGTCGGCGGGCTCGCTGCCCCGGTCGCAGCGGATGAAGGCCATCGTCGGGCCGCGGTCGCGCTGGCCCGGGAAGAACAGGAAGTCCGAGACGATGAGTCCCAGGTGGTCGAGGTACCAGTCGAGCGAGGCGAGGTAGCGGTCGGACTGCAGGACCACGTGGCCGAGGCGCTCCACGACGGCCGGCTGCCGCGGCGGGCGCTGCGCGGCGTTGACTCGCTCGACCTCCGACCCGACGTTGAGCGTCTGCGGCTGCTGCGTCGGCAGCGCGGGGCGCTCGATGACGCCGGCGACGACCCGCACGCGCGCCCCCGCCGGCTCGCGCAGGTCGACCACGTGGCCGCCGAGGTGCTCGGGGAGGCGACGGACGGGCACGCCGGTGTGCTCCGAGAGCCGCAGCAGGTCGGCCGTCTCGGCGGCGAACGCCGGTCCCACGAACCGCGACCCCCGACCCTTCCGCACGACCACGCACGGCGCGCCGGGCAGCGCGCCCCGCAGGTTCAGCTCGGTCGCGCTCCGGTAGGTCGTGCTGAACCCGAACGCGTGCGCGAACACCTCCGCGGCCGCGAGGTCGGGCTTCTCGAACTCCAGCCACGCGAGGTCGCGCACCTTGACCACCGGCTGCGCCGACCGGCCCACGTGCTCGCCCGGTCGACGCCCCTGCTCGCTGTGCAGGTCGCGGTGGCTGTGGTCGTGGGCGTGCTCGTGGCTGGCGTCGTGCGCAAGGTCGGGTGCCGACATCTGATGAATCCCTACATTTCTGATGAGATCATCAATATAGGTGCTGGCCGTGGTCGGGACAAGCCCCAGGACCGCACGAGCCGACCACTAGGCTGGCCCGACGGCAGCGGAGGAGGGACGAGATGCGCGACGGCACGAGCACGAGCGACGGCCCCCGCGTCGACCGACGACGGGCGCGCACGCGCGCGGCGCTGCTCGCCGCGGCGGAGCGGCTCATCGTGGACGGCAGCGCCGCAACGGCCACCATCCAGCAGATCACCGACGCGGCCGACGTCGGCTTCGGCTCCTTCTACAACCACTTCACGAGCAAGGAGGAGCTCTTCCAGGCCGCGACCGCCCACGTGCTGGAGGAGTGGGCCCGGCTCATCGACGCCGCCGTCGCCGACACGGACGACCCGGCCACCCGCTTCGCGCTGTCGTTCCGGATCTCGGCGCGGCTCGCCTGGACCCACCCCGCGCTCGCCGACGTGCTCAACCAGTTCGGCCTCGACCTGCTCGACCTCGAGGACGGTCTCGCGCCGCGGGCCACGCGCGACCTCGCGGACGCGATGGCGGCCGGACGCTTCACCGTCACCCACCTGCCGCTGGCCCTCAGCACCGTGGGGGGGTCTCTGCTCGGCTTCCTGCGCCTGCGCTCGTCGCACCCCGACCTGGTCGCCGTCGACGACGTCGAGGAGCTGACCGGCCAGCTGCTGCGCATGCTCGGGCTCGACGCGGCCGAGGCCGAGCGGCTCTGCGCGCTGCCCCTGCCGCACGTCGACGCCTAGGCCCCACCCACCCCGCGGCGTGTGCACCTCGTGACGATCTGCGCGGCGAGGACCGTCATCAGGTCCGCAGGACGCGGCGAGATGGAGGTGGGCGCGCGGCCCCTCAGTCGAGCAGGCCCTGCGTCCTGGCGGCGCGGGCCGCCTTGACGCGGTTCTCCGCGCCGAGCTTCGCCATCGCCGACTTCATGTAGGACTTCACGGTGCTCTCGACGAGGCCGAGCGCGTCGGCGATCTCGACGTTCGTCGCACCCTCCTCGGCCAGCCGCAGCACCTCCACCTCGCGTCGACCCAGCGGATGGGGGCCGGCCGGGCGTCTCGCGCCCTGGCCGGGCAGTCGCGCGAGCACGGCCTCCAAGCGCGCTCGCGTGCTCGGGTCGGTGGTCAGATCCGCCACCTGCCGGAGCTCGCGCGCCAGGTCGTGCGGGTCGTCGGTCGCCGGCGCGGCCCGCAGGCTGATCGCCCGCATCCGCTCCTCGACGGCCGTGGCCGCCCCGAGGTCGGCGGCGAGGCCCGCGAGCACGGGTCGCGCCGCGTCGACGACGGCGAGACCGAGCCGCTCGCTGCGCCGGTCGCACAGGTAGACGATCGCCGACGGCTGCCGTCCCTCCGCACCCACGGGGATGCTCACCACCGACTGCAGCCGCTCGGGTGCCACCCAACGGTCGTAGCGGTGGGTGATCGCCGCCGAGCGCGGGTAGGCGCTGACCGCCGCCGGCCGACGGGTGGCCAGCGTCTTGCCGCCCAGGCCCTCCCCCTGACGCACCCGCAGCTGGTGCAGCGACGTGGTCAGCGCCCCGCGGAGCTCGGAGATCGTGAAGTGCTCGCGGCTGCGCACGAGCCCGCCCATGACCAGCGGCAGGCCGGTCACGCGGCGCAGGTCGTCGAGCCTCCGCGTGAGGATCTCCTGCGGGGCCAGGTGGTCGGGCATCGGGCACCTCCTGTGTCGCCGGTCACAGGAGCGAGCCAGGCCCCCTCACGTCACGCCTCCCTCCTTTCGAGGGTACGAGCGGATCGTCGCGCCTTGCCTCGTCACAGCGAGCGCAGCAGGTACCGCTGGACCTTGCCGCTCGGCGTCTTCGGCAGCGCGTCGAGCACGTGGATGCGCCGCGGGTAGGCGTGCCGCGAGTAGCCGTCGCGCACCAGGGCGGTCAGCTCGGCGTGCAGCTCCGGCCCGTCCTGCACCCCATCGGCTAGCACCACGAACGCCTCCACGACCTCGCCGCGGACCCCCTCGGGGTCCGGCCGCCCGACGACCGCGACGTCGACGACCGACGGGTGCGTGATGAGCACGCTCTCGACGTCGAACGGGCCGATGCGGTAGCCCGCCGCCAGGATCACGTCGTCGTCGCGGGCCGTGAACTGGAAGTAGCCGTCCTCGTCGACCGAGCCCGTGTCGGCGGTGAGGTACCAGCGGCCGTCGGGACTGAACCGCTCGGCCGTCTTCTCCGGGTCGCCGTGGTAGCCCTCGAACCAGAACAGCGGGCTGGCGGGCACGTCGATCGCGATCTGCCCGTCGACGACGTCCGCGGCGTAGCCGGGCATCGGCACCCCCATCGACCCGTCCTTGACCGGACGGGCGACGTCGTCGTTCCAGCTGTTGCAGATCACCATGCCCAGCTCCGTCTGGCCGTAGTGGTCGCGCACCTCGATCCCCAGCACCCGCCGGGCCCACGCCAGCACGTCCGGGGTCAGGGGCTCGCCCGCCGACGACGCCCGCCGCAGCGGCAGGTGCTCGACGAGACCGCTCTTGCTGATGGCGCGGTACATCGTCGGGGCGCCGGCGAAGTTCGTGACGCCGAGGCGCTCGACGACCGCGACCGTCCCGGCCGGCGTGAACCCGGCGGTGTGCAGCACGTTGGGCCGACCGGCCACGAGAGGACCAGCCAGCCCGTAGTAGAGGCCGTACGCCCAGCCCGGGTCGGCGGCGTTCCAGAACACGTCGTCCTCGCGCACGTCGAGCGACAGCTGCAGGTAGACGTGGAACGACGCCAGCGCGCGCAGCGGCACCGTGACCGGCTTCGGGCTGCCGGTCGTGCCGCTGGTGAACAGCTGCATGATCATGCCGTCGCCGCCGACCGCCACCCGCTCGGCGACCGGCTCGACGGTCGACAGCTCGTGCTCGAGCGCCGGGCCCACCTCCAGCACGTCGAGCCCCGGCAGCGGGTCGAGCTTGCTGCGCTGGTCGGGCTCGGTGACGACGACGCGGGCCGACGACCCCTCCACCCGCGTGCGGATCGCACCGGTGGCGAACGCCGTGAACAGCGGCACGTGCACGGCACCGAGGCGCCACAGCGCCAGCAGCGTCACGGGCAGCTCACGTCGCTTGCCCAGCAGCACCGGCACGCGGTCGCCGCGCGCGACACCGTGCTCGCGCAGCAGGGCCGCCATCCGTCGCGACTCCTCGGCGAGCTCGCCGTACGTCAACAGCGTCGCGACGAGGTCGTCGTCGACAAGCACGAACGCGGTCGCGGCCGGGTCGTGCCGGTCGCACGCGAGGTAGGCCGCGTCCGCGCCGACGTCGGCGTACGTCGCCAGCAGGTCGTCGACCACGTCCGTCGGGCGCGCCTGGAGGGTCATGGGGGTCTCCTTCACGAGTCGGAGCCGCCTCGGCAGGCGGCCGCCTCGAGACTGCGCCCGTCGCGTGCGGCGCCGACACCCTCGAAGGTGGGTCCGGGTCGCGGGCCCGGACCGTGACCTCAGCCCAGGCGGGGCTGCCCGTTCGACGCCGTGAGGCCGCCGTCGACCGGCAGCACGACGCCGTTGACGAACGAGGCGTCGTCGCTCGCGAGGAAGGCGATCACCGACGCGACCTCCTCCGGCTCGGCCGCGCGGCCGAGCGGGAGCCGGTCCCAGAAGCGGTCGAGCAGCTCCTGGTCGTCGGCCATCCCCGCCGTCATCTCCGACTTCGTCAGGCTCGGTGCGACCGCGTTCACCCGCACCCCCGCCTCGGCGTGGTCGAGCGCCATGGCCCTGGTGAGGTTCGTGACGCCGCCCTTCGCCGCGTTGTAGGCGGCGGCGCCCCAGTCGCCCCCGACCCCGGAGACCGACGAGACGTTGACGATGCTGCCGCGCGTCTCGAGCAGGTGGGGCAGCGCCGCGCGGGACGTGTGGAACACGCCGCCGAGGACGATCGCCAGCGTCTCGTCCCAGGCGTCGCGGTCGACGTCGGGCACGGGCCCGGACGGTCCGATGCCGGCGTTGTTGACGAGCACGTCGAGCCGGCCGTGGGTCTCGACGGTCGAGGCGACGAGCTCCCCGACCGCCGCCACGTCGCTGACGTCGCAGCGGTGCGGCACGACGGTGCCGTCGGCGGACTCGGCGACCTCGCGCAGCTTCTCCTCGCGGCGTCCCGCGACGACCACCGTCGCCCCCTCGGACGCGAAGCGGCGCGCCGTCGCGGCCCCGATGCCGGACCCGCCGCCCGTCACGATCACGACGTCGCCGTCGAACCTGCCCATGTGATGCCTCCTGCGTCCTCGTCGTCGTCCTCATCGAAGCACGGGACCGCGGCCCCGGCGCGCCGACCCAGGAGGGCGACGACCGTCGAGGTCAGGCCCGACCGGCGGCCGAACGCAGCGCCTCGACCGACTCGGCGCTGACGAGCAGCTCGCACCGTCCGGAGCAGGCCAGCTGGTGCTCGACCCGCCCGGTCGCGATGAGCCGGTGCACCTCCGCCGTCGCCACGCCGAGCAACGCGGCGGCCTCGGCGACGGTCAGCTGCGACGACATGCCCCCAGCGTAGTGCCGCGTCGCGACTCGCCCAGCGACACCGTCCGTGCCGTATGTCGAGACCACCCGGCAGCGGCCCAGCGCGAACCGACCCCCAGCGGAAGCTTGGAGTGGTCTCGACACACCTCCCCCCGACCAGCGGAAGGTCCCGCTGGTCGAGTAGTCCGAGCGAGCTTGCGAGGCTCGGACGTATCGAGACCACCCGGCAACGGCCCAGCGCGAGCCGACCCACAGCGAACGCTTGGAGTGGTCTCGATACGTCAAGCCCAGGCTCGTTCCTCGCCGGACCCGCCTACTCGACCAACGGTGGGTTCGCTGGTCGAGTAGCGGCCACGCGCGAGGAACGAGCGCCGTGGATGCGTATCGAGACCACCCGGCAACGGCTCAGCGTGGCTTGACTCCCAGCGCCCGCTTGGAATGGTCTCGATACGCCTCCGCCAGCTCCTTCGTCGCGGCGTCGACTACTCGACCAGCGGAACGTTCCGCTGGTCGAGTAGCG